>DATDFP010000444.1:0-3344 GCA_036522535.1 Gemmatimonadales bacterium | reverse complement strand
AATATTCCTATGACGGCGCCGCTGGTGCAGCCGTACGTGCTGGCGGGAGGGGGCGCCTTCAACGTGAAGATCAGTGCCCCGTCGCAGGGCGTGGACACGTCCGAGACCAAGTTCGCGTTCGGCGCGGGCGCCGGCGCCTCGTTCGGCGCGGGCCCCGTGCACTTCTTCGTCGAGGGTCGCTACCTCAGCGTGCGCGAGAGCGGCGGCTCCACCAACTTCCTGCCGGTGACCGCGGGAGTGACGTTCGGCGCGAAGGCGACCCGCTCCAGGTGAGGTGAGCGGTGAGAGGTGAGCGGTAAGCGGTAAGCGGGTGACTCCCCGCTCACCGCTCACCGCTAACCGTCTAAGACAAGAACCCCCGCGCACCTGCGACCACGCGCCGTGCGAACAGCACCACGGCGGTGGCGTACAGGAGGTGCACCGGACCGCTCCCCACGTGCCCCACGAATAGGACGAGGATCCATGCCACGAGGAGCACGATCGCGCTGATCAGTGTCAGATTCATTCGCGTTTCTATCCTTGTTCGGTGCTTTGGCTTGACCTCCCCGCCCGAGCCTTTGCTTGACGTTTGCCGGCTCGGCGATATTGTTCGTGCTCAGGAGCGGGGAGTCTAATTATTGAGCCAACAGGCTCGGTCGTGGACCCAGATACTGTGACCGATGTCATGCCCCTCCAGGGGAAGACAGACGCCATGGTGAGGGACCAGTCATTACGCTCGGGCTTCAATAATCCTCTCCGTTCCTGATGTACCGATCGGCCGGGCCGCCATAGGCGGTGCCGGCCGATCGTTCATTTCCACACCGTCTGCCAGAAGTACTTCGGTGCGAGCAGCGTTTTCCCCCGGACCGCGAAGCCGATCGCCAGGATCGCCATCCAGAGCGCGTAGGCGACGGCCACTTCCTCGCGCATGTCCGGCCGCAGGAACTGCACCAGCCAGAGCACGAGAATGATCGTGGCGTCGAGCCAGTCGAACTCCATCTTCGCGAGCAGCATCACGCCCAGCCCCGTTTGCAGCAGCGTGAGCAGGACCTCGAGCCGCTGGGCGTGGTCGAACCGAAAGTCCCGCCAGGCACCGTGGTGATGCAGGCTGGAGTAGCCGTATACGAGGGGGATCATGGCGGCGAGGACGGTCCACTGGTTGATGTTGCTCGAGACGAGGTTCATCAGCGCCATGGGCGCCCGGGTCACGCGGCGGGCCCAGCCGAGCGTGGACACCATCTCGGGAAACTCGGACAGGAACGGCGCGACCCACTGCACGAGGAAGAACTGTCCGAAGCCGAGCAGCGCGGCGACCGCGAGCATCGATTCGAGGAAGGGGTGCGCCGTGGCGTACAGCAACGAGCCGCCCGCGGCGAACAGCCCGCCGATCGCCGCCCGTTGCCGCCAGCCGCGTCGCGTGTAGGCCCAGCGGGCGATCGCCGGCAGGTCGCCGAGCTGTTCCGGGTCGCGGACCGGATTGCGGAACAGCACCCACAGGTAGACGAGATACAGGCCGACGAGCACCACCGCGTCCACCCAGGTGAACCTCTGCTTCAGCAAGATCAGGGCGAAGTAGAGGAGCGGCGGCACCAGCCCGACGATCTCCACGGCATGCTCGGGCTCGAGCCGGATCGCGGGGGGCCGCCCGGACCGCCTCTTGCGGCCGGCCGCGACGAAGACGACGTAGACCATCGGCCAGCCCAGGCCGAGCAGCAGCCGGATCGCGCCGGTGAGGTTCGCGATCGCGAGATGGGCGCGCTCCGGGTCCCGGCCCGCGTCCCAGGCGATCACGGCTTCGACGGCGAACTCCGGCAGGGTCTGCAGCCAGGCGAGGATGGCGAGCGCGAGGCCCTGAGAGATGAGGAACTGCGCGGCTTCCGCACCCCACGCGACCAGGAAGGCCGACACGAGCAGGCTCGGAAACGTCCACAGCGCGGACAGCGCGGAGCCTCCCGCCGTGGAGAGAAAAGCGAGTACCTTTAGGTTCACGTGCGCCGAAGATAGTCCTGCACCGGATGACCAACAAGCCGCGCGGCATCGCGCCGTACGCGGAGAGTACGTGGAGACCATGGGACGTGATCAGATGAAATCCGCCGGCCTGCACAGCTTCCACGAAGGGCACGGCGCGCCGCTCCCCGCGGCGCCGGACGCCGGCGCACCCACGCCGTTCGAGACGCTGGTGCGGGAGATCCTCGGGCTCCTGGGCGAGGACCCCGCCCGCGAGGGCCTGCGCCAGACGCCGTCGCGCGTCGAGGCGTCGCTCAAGTGGCTCACGCGCGGCTACGGCATGTCGGTCGCCGACGTAATCGGTGACGCGCTCTACACCGAGCGCCACGAGAACCTGGTGTGCGTGCGCGACATCGAGATCTATTCCCTGTGCGAGCACCACCTGCTGCCGTTCTTCGGGAAAGCGCATATCGCCTACCTCCCCAACGGCCGGCTGGTGGGATTGTCCAAGATCCCGCGGGTCCTCGAGGTGTTCGCCCGCCGGCTCCAGGTGCAGGAGCGCTTGACAGACCAGGTGGCCGACGCCCTGATGGAGGTGCTCGACCCGCGCGGGGTGGGCGTTGTGATCGAGGCTTACCACCTCTGCATGATGATGCGCGGCGTGGAGAAGCAGAATTCCAAGACGGTCACGAGCGCGCTGCGCGGCGCGCTCTTGCAGGACGCGAAAACCCGGGACGAGTTCCTGAGGCTGGTGTACGGGGGACGGGGCCTGGAGTGAGCCCCCCTGCGCCGCTCGCCGGCGGGCTCGCCCTCGTCACCGGCGCGTCGCGCGGGATCGGGCTCGCGGTGGCCGGCGCCCTGGAAGCGGCCGGGGCCCACGTGGTACGGCTCGCCCGCAGCCTCGCCGACGGGGCCACCGAAACCCGCACCGACCTGCGGTGCGACGTGACGGATCCCGCGGCCGTTGATCGGGCGATCGGCCGCGTTCTCGCCGAGCGTGGGGTCCCGGACATCGTCGTGAACAACGCCGGCCTCTTCTTCATCAAGCGGATCGAGGAGATATCGCCGGCCGAGTTCGCGCGAGCGATCGCGGTGAACCTCACGGGGACGTTTCTCGTCACGCGTGCCGTGGTACCGCACCTCGTACAACGCGGCGCCGGGCACCTCGTGACGATCGGCTCCGTGTCCGACCACGTCGCTTACCCCGGCTCGACCGCCTACGCGGCGAGCAAGTACGGCCTCCGAGGGATGCACGAGGTGCTCCAGGTGGACCTCGCCTGCACCGGCGTCCGCGTTACCCTCATTTCGCCCGGCCCCGTGAACACGGAGATGTGGGACCCGGTGGACCCCGATTCGAAGCCCGGCTTCACCAAGCGGAAGGCCATGCTGCGACCCGAGGACGTGGCCGCAGCCGTGCT
>DATDFP010000443.1:0-8345 GCA_036522535.1 Gemmatimonadales bacterium | reverse complement strand
ACAGGCGCTGCGGGGGCGACCGGAGCGACTGGACCCACAGGAGCGACGGGGGCGGCCGGGGCGACGGGCGCCACGGGACCGACGGGTGCCACAGGCTCTGCCGGCTCAACCGGGGCGACCGGCGCCACCGGGGCGACGGGCCCGACCGGCCCGGCCGGCAGCGGCACGGCGAGCTACCGCGCCGGTCAGGTCACGAGCACAACCGGTCAAAACCCGACCTACACCGTGACGTTCTCGTCGGCGTTACCAAGCGCCAGCTACGCGATCGAGATCACCGCGACCGCTGTCCCAGCCATGAGCGGCCTCGACTTCCGCCCGTGCTACAACATCACGAACAAGACGGCGAGCGGCTTCACGTTCCAGCCGAAGGACTGCAGGGACGGAAACCTGGACTGGACGAACCACACAACGACGTTCGACTGGCTCGCGATCGTCTTCAACTAGCGGACAATCAGCAGCATCGATCAATGCGAGGCCCCGCAAGGGGCCTCCCTCATCCGACGGCTACTTGCGTGCGGTCAACACGAGGTAGTTCGCGAACGGCGCGAACACGCGCAGTCGCTCCAGCCCCCGCTCGAACCACTCGTACTTCCGCTCGCCCCGCGCGAGCCAACGAATGCGACTGAGCGGTGACACGTAATAGAAGACGATGGCGCGGGGAAAGTATTCCGTTCGAATCACCTGCACGTCTCGCAGGCCGGCGTCACCGAGCAGGGTCATCAGCCGCTTGCGCGTGTTCGAGAACACACCCTTGTCCACCGAGTAAAAGACTAGGCCGATCATCGCCATCTGCGGGCTCAACGGATTGGCCTCGATGGCGATGAACCTGCCCCCCGACTTGAGAACGCGCCGCGCTTCACTCAGCACCCGGGCCGGATCCGTCACGTGATGCAGCGCGTCCTTGCAGTAGACGACATCGAACGCGCCATCGCCGAACGGCAGCTGCTCCGCGACTGCAACCTGAAACCGCACGTTGCGCCTCTGCCGCTCGTTCGCCACGAGCCGCGCGGTCGCGACGCCCTCGCTCGAGACGTCGACGCCGAACACCTCGTCGGCGACCTCCGAAAGCAACACAGCATCGCCCCCCTGCCCGCATCCCAGCTCCAGTAGCCGGCCGACGTGGTCAGGGAAGCCGGCGACGCGATGGAGGCGCTCGTCGTAGAAGCGGAAGACGGGGTGCTCGAGCTTGTGCATGACCCGGCGCAGATCGGCGTACTTCCGATCGTAGAACTGTGCCTGCGTCCGCCGCTGATCGGGTGACCTTGCCATGTTCCCTCTCCGGCAAGAGGATGATGCATGGGCCCCCACTCGGCAACGACGGACCTCGAGCAGGGCATGGCCTTCGGGCGCTACCTGCTCGGGGCCCCTCCCTCGGAAGACGCGCTCCGGTTGTTCGAGCGCGCCGCAGCGAGGCTGCCGCCACTGGAGGACCGTGAGACACGCCTCGTGGCCTTCCTGCTGCGAAACCGCTGGGCCATCGGCCCGGTGGACGCCGCGCTCGCTCTGATCCGTCCTGCATCGCCGGTGCGCGGGAGGGTCTTCCTCATGCTGGCCGTGCTCGAATGCCTTCCGGAATATGCGCCGCGATTCCTGCCGGCAACGCGATCTCAGTTCGAGCCCCTGCGAATCGCCGGGCACGCTTTGCGGGCGCTGGGCCGCGCGCTCGTCGGCATGGTCGTGCTCGCGGTCGCGTCCAGAGCTTGAGCGGGATGGAGGATTTTGTCGTGGTCGGGTCGGGGTGCACGGGAGCGATGGCCGCGGCCACGCTGGTCGAGGGCGGGGCTCGCGTGCTGATGCTCGATGCGGGCGAGCGCGACGATCGTTACGCCAGCATCGTGCCGCCCGCGGATTTCGTGTCCGCACGCACGAGCGACCCGGAGCAGTACCGCTATTTCCTGGGCGAGGACTTCGAGGGCGTCCCCTGGGGGAAGGTGGGGACGGGTGCCCAGCTCACGCCCCCCCGCCGCTACCTGGTACGCAAGGTGCCGGAGCTGCTGCCGCTCGAATCGAAATCCTTCTTTCCGCTCGAGTCCCTTGCCTACGGTGGCCTGGGAGCGGGCTGGGGGCTGGGGTGCTGCGCGTACTCCGACGCGGAGCTCCGGGCGGCCGGCCTCCCGCCGGCGGCGATGCGCGCGGCCTACCAATGGGTCGCCGATCGGATCGGCATCAGCGCTGAGCGGGATGACGCGAGCCCGTACACCATCGCGCACCTCGAGCGTGTGCAGCCGGCGATCGATATGGATGCGAACGCCGGGCGTCTCCACGCGAGCTATCTGCGGCTCCGGCGCCGCGTGCAGGCAGCGGGCTTCCGCATGGGCCGCACGGCGCTCGCGCTGTTGACCAGGGATGTCGGCGAGCGCAGGGCGTACGCCTACCGCGACATGGACTTCTATGACGACCGGGAGCAGAGCGCGTACCGTCCGTGGATGACGGTCGATGAGCTGCGGAAACGCGAGAACTTCCTGTACCGCAAGAACGTGCTCGTCACGCGTTTTGAAGAGACGCCGGACGCCGTCATCGTCCATGGCCTCGACACCGTGAGCGGCGGCGCGGTGAGTCATGCGTGCGGCCGTCTGGTGTTGGCGCCCGGCGTGCTGAGCACGGCCCGCATCGTGCTGCGCTCCTTTGACCGAAAGCCAGAGCTACCGATCCTCTGTAACCCCTACTCCTATCTGGCCTGCATCCAGCCGGCGCTGCTCGGCGCGCCCGCCCGCGGGCGGCGCATCGGATTCGCGCAGCTGTCGCTGTTTCACGATCCCGCGGAATCGAACTTCGACGTGGCCATGGGGAGCATCTACAGCTATCGGTCCCTCATGTTGTTCCGGATCGTGCGCGAGACCCCGCTCGCCCTGTCCGACGCGTATCCCATCGTGCGCTATCTGGCGCCGGCCCTGACGCTCGTCGGCATACACCACCCGGACGCAGGGGGTGGGCGGCGCTCTCTGCGGCTCGAGCCACGCGCCGCTTCGCCAACGGCCGACGTCCTAAAGGCCGACTTCTCCCTGTCCGAAGATGGTCGGCGCAAGGTCCGCGACCGGGAGCGGAGGTTCACAAGGGTGCTGCGCTGGCTCGGGGCCTACCGCATCCGGCGCGTGGATCCGGGCCACGGCTCGAGCATCCATTACGCCGGCACGCTTCCGTTCGACGCCGCCGACTCCGGGGTCAAGCCTTTCACCCTCCGTCCCGGAGGGGGCCTCTCTGGGTCGGCACGCGTCTATGTGGCGGACGGCTCGGGATTTCGTTACCTGCCTGCCAAAGGGGTGACGCTGTCGCTCATGGCGAACGCACGCCTGACGGCCCTCGGCGCGCTGCGCGATGCCTGAGCCGGGGACCATCCTCATCACGGGTGCCGGCGGGTTCATTGGACGCGCACTCACAGAGCACTACCGGACCCGCGGTTGGAAGGTGCTCGCGCTGGTCCGACGGGTTCCAGAGGAGAAGCCCGAGGGTGTCTCGTACCATCAATTCGAGCTGCGCAGGCCGATCGAGACCACGCTGCTCGAGGGAGTGGACGTGCTGGTTCACGCTGCGTACGTGCGTAGCGAGCACGCGGCCGACGCGTTTCGCGTCAACGTCGGCGCAGCGGAGCCGCTGCTCGGCGCCGCAATCAGGGAGCGCGTCAGGCGTCTGATATTCGTGTCCAGCCTCTCTGCCCGGCCGGATGCGCGGACGGTGTATGGCCGCCAGAAGCATGCGATTGAGCAGCTCTTCCTCGCCGCGGGACAGACCGTGATCCGGGCGGGTCTCGTGATCGGCAAGGGCGGGGTCGCGGAGGAAACGCGCCGCTATCTGAGGGGACGCGCCTGGATACCGGTCGTGGGGGGCGGCCACCAGCCGGTTCAGTCCGTGAGCATCGACGACTTGATCAAGGCCTTTGATGCCGTTATCACCCAAGACCTCGCCGGTCTGCTCACGGTAGCCGAAGTGGAGCCCGTCACGCTGCGGGAATTCCTTGTCGCCCTGGCCGCCGCGTCCGGCGCCCGGGCGCGGCCGGTCTCGGTGCCGCACTGGGTGGTCGAAGCCGGGCTGAGGCTCGCTTCGCTGACCGGGCTCCCCGTGCCCATCGCGCGGGACAGCCTGCTCGGGTTACGGGACATGCGGGTGGCGGAGGTGCGCCCATCCCTCGAACGCCTAGGTATCGACGTCAGACCATTCTGGGCGTCGCTCCGCGCTTTGGGCGACCCGTGAGGTCGGGTGCCGAGCCGCCTCCGAGTCGTCGACCTGGGGCCGGCGATATTTGCCCGTGTGCGACGAGAGCACGTCGAGCAGCACGGCCACGAGCAGGAGCTGGAATCCGAGGATAATCGGCAGGGCCGCCACGAACACGGTGCCGGCCGTCGCCGGCGCGCCCGTGCGGGCCGATTCCATCCAGTGGTAGGTGCCGAACGTCACCCCAAAGAGCCACAGAGGAAAGCCGAGCAGCACGCAGATCGAGACGACCCCGAAATCCTCGATCAGGTACCGCCAGTAGAACCGGCGGAGCAACCCGCGCAGCAACAGGCCGGGGAAGGTGAGCATCACGCGAGAGACGCGCAGGGAGCTGACCTCGTCCTGGTAGCGCGCGGGCATCTCGACGTCGGCGACCACGGCGCCGAGAATGTTCAGCTCGATGAGCATGCTGGTCTCGAAGAAGTATCGCTCGTGGAGCCGGCGGAGGTCGATCCGGCGCAGCACGGCGCTCTTCACCGCGGTGAAGCCGTTGCTGACGTCCAGCATGTTCCAGTATCCGGAGGCCAGTTTGCTCGCGAAGGACAGGAAGCCGTTGCCGATGAGACGGGCGCGCGGCATGCTCGGGAGCGAGCGCACATCGACGAAGCGGTTCCCTTTCGCGTAGTCCGCGGCGCCTTCGAGGAGCGGTGCGACGAGCCGGTCGAGGTCGCGCGCGCTCATCTGGCCGTCCCCGTCCATCTTGACGCACACCGTCGCGCCCAGGCGCAGCGCCTCCGCGTAGCCCGTCTTCATCGCTCCGCCCACGCCGCGGTTGCGCTCGTGCCGGAGCAGCGTCACACGGGGGTCCGCGAGCGCCGTGATGATATCCGCGACGCCATCGGGAGAGCAGTCGTCCACGCAGATGATGGTGCGGTAGCGCGAGGGGATCGAGCGGATCACAGCGGCGATCCGGTCGGCCACGCGGAAGCAGGGGATGATGATGGCGACCACGGTTACGGGCGGAGCGTGGTCTTGCTCGTGCCCGCGGCGCGCTCGTACGCCGCGCGATGGCGGCTCGCATCCGCCTGGCGTCCCAGGCGGCCGTAGCACGTCGCCAGATGGAGGTGCGCGGCGCTGAAGGAGGGTTGGAGCGCGAGAGTGCGCTCGAACTCCGCTGCGGCCTCCGTGCAGCTCCCGAGGGACATCAGCGCGAACCCGAGATTGAAGTGGGCGGCCGCCCAATCGGGATACTTGGCCAGGAGCTCGCGGTAGCCGAGGATCGCCGCCCCGTAGTCGCCGGCGCGTTGGCTGGCCAGGGCGCGCATGAATCGGGCGCGCGACAGCTCGCCTTCCGCCCAGGCCCGGTTGTTCCGGGCCAGATCGTACCCCGGACGGTAGTGGAGCGCGGCGTCGAACGCTCGCGCCGCGTCGTCGTAGAACCCCAGCTTCGCGAGCGACCAGCCGAGATTGTTCCAGGCATCCGCGTTGGTGCTGTCCCTCGCGAGCACCGCCCGATAGGCCTGCGCCGCCTCCGCGTGCCGATTCTCGCCGGTGAGCGCGAATCCCAGCGTCAGCCACGCTTGGCCGTCGGAACCGGCGGGCGCGAACGGAAGCCTCCCGGCGGCGTAGGCCCGCGCGATCGAATCGGTCTGCGCGATGCGGAGCGTCTCGGTCGCCAGGGTGCGCAACCGCTCCGAGTCGCCGCGCGCGGCCGCCAGGCTCATGAGCATGCGGCGGCTGTCCACGTCGCCGGACGCCAGGGCGACGCTCTGCTCCAGATGCTGGATCGCTTCCGGCGACCGGCCCTGGTCGATGAGCCACCGTCCATACTCCCGGTGCGCGGGCGCGAGTCGCGGGTCCAGCGCCAGTGCCTGCAGGAAGTGCTGCTCCGCGGCCGTCGTATCGCGCAGAGCGCCGCTGACCACACCGAGGTTGATCTCGAGAAAGGGGTAATTCGGGGTGAACGATTGGGCACGGAGGAACAGGTCGCGGGCAGCCTGGAGCCGGCCCGCCCGCATCTGGCTCAGCCCATAGTTCATGAAGCCCCGGCCGTTGCGGGGGCTCTTCCGCACGACATCGGCCCATAGCGTCTCGTCGGTCCGCCACACGCGGTTGCGCAGGAACGTGCCGCCGGCGTGGGCGAGGAGCAGTAGCGACGCCAGCGTCCACGCGACACGCGGCAGCACGGCCCGGCGTTCGGCGGAATGCGAGGCCCATGCCCGGGCCTGCGCGAAGACCCAGCCGACGAGGGCCATCGCGAGGCCCATGAAGGGGAAGAAGACGCGGTGGTCGTTGGTCACTTCGGCGAGCGGGAAGATCGACGAGGTCGGAATCAGTGCGATCCAGAACCAGGCGATGCCGAAGGCCGTGGGCCGGAGCGCCGGTTGCTCGGACGCCCGCCAGAGCGCTACGAGGGAGACGCCGAGCAGGGCGAGCCCGGCGAGGATACGGACATCGTTCCAGGTCGCGAAGAGCCCCAGGTCCGTATCCGCCGTGAGGCCCGTGGGAATGAAGAACAGGCGCACGTAGCGGAGCCAGACCCAGGTCTCGGTGATGAAGTAAGTCAGCCGGCTCCCGCCGCCGTACGTCTGGCCGGGCGCGCTCATCGCTGCGGCGAACAGGTACAGGGCGATCCCCAGGATGAACGCGGGCAGAGACGTGACGAGCGCGCGCCGGACCCGTTGCCGGGCGCTCCGGCTCACGACGTCCCTGAGCGAGACCTGCTCCTCGAACAGCAGCTTATAGGCGAGGAGGAGCGGCGCGAACAGGACGGCGGAAGGCTTGGCGAGCGCGCCGAACACGACGGGGAGCAGGTAGAGGTGAAGTCGTCGCGTCCCCGGCACGTACAGGTAAAGAAGGAACGCCCCGAGGACGCCGAGCGCGGAGAGCAGCTCCGAGCGCGCCGATATGTAGTTGGCGGTCTCGGTGTTGCCGGTGTGGACCGAGAACAGCGTGGCGGCGAAGAGAGCCGCCCAGAAGGGCCAGCGGGCGTCGGCGTCGGTCGCGCGGAACAGGTTCAGCAGCAGCAGGAACAGGCCGGCGCCCACGGCCGCCAGCAGGATGAGCTGCGTGACGTGGAACGGGACGGGGTTGAGGCCACCGCCAATGAAGTAGTCCAGCGCCAGCGTCGTGGACACGACCGGCCGGTAAACGGCGTTGGTCGCGAGACTGCTGAAGGTGCGCGCGTCGGTGAAGAAACGAGGGATGTTCCGGATGTCCCGGATGTGGAGGTTCTCCACGATGAGGTGGGAGTCGTCAAAATGGAACGCATTGCGGAGAGAGTTCGAGTAGGCGGCGAAGAGCAGCAGCAACGCGACGGCATACGCGGCCGGGACCGGCCACCACCGAGACACACGCGGAATCGTCGTTTCGCTTCGTGGAGCCACTCGTCAGAACCGAGTGATCATAGCGGGCACTCCCCCTCGATGACCGTTGCCCACCGGCGACAGCGCCATGAATTTATCGGTCGGGCCGCGAGCCGGGCAAGTTGCAGCGGGTGGTTTCCGCTCGGTTGCGCCCGTGCGTGTCGGTCGACAGCTTATGCGCTCATCGTGGAGCACGCGCCATGGATCTGTCAGACTCGACCGTAGCGCAACTGCTCATTCCGGTTGAGGATCTCGATCGGGCCGTCGCGTTTTATCGTGACACGCTCGGCCTGCGGTTCCTGTTTACCGCTCCACCCCAGATGAGCTTCTTCCAGGCCGGAAGCGTCCGCTTGCTCGTAGGTGTGCCGGCGGCGGATCAGCCTCGCCAGCGCGGATCGCAGGTCTACTTCCAGGTCGCCGATATCCACGAGGTGTTCCGGACGCTCGCCGGACGGGGTGTGAGGTTCGCGGTGAGTCCCCACGTGGTGCACCGCACGGCGACGACCGAGCTGTGGCTCGCCGAGTTCCGGGATCCGGACGGCAACGGGCTGGCGCTGATGAGCGAGACCCCGAAGGCTTAACGCTCACCCTTCGGCGGGCGTTCGGTGGGATTCCTCCGGTAGTAGGCTTCGAGGTTGGCGGGCCGGTAGGCAGGATCTTCCTGATAGCGCCGCGCCACCGATGCGTGGATCGTTTCGCAGGTGCGCTGTGCGACGGCCGGATCCGCCAGCGGCCGAGAGTATTTGGGGATCAGGCGATAGAACCCCGTTCGTGACTCGCGGATGGGCGCGAGGGGATCGGGTTTGACGGGGATATCGGCGACGCCAAGAG
>DATDFP010000442.1:0-13824 GCA_036522535.1 Gemmatimonadales bacterium | reverse complement strand
ATCGGGCGCACCGGCGCGGGGGCCGGTCCGCTGCGACCGGAGCGCGCGGCGACGCCGCGGCGAGAGCGGACTCGGTCGGACAGGGTGGGTGACGGGGCGCGGCAGTGATGCCCGCCGGCCGCTCCCGCTTCATCGCCGCCGCGTTCGATCACGGCCAGGTCCCCACGATCGCGTGCTTCAACAAGGCGACTGTCGGCCTGGGCGTGGACTTCGGCCGGCTCATCACGACACTCCAAACCTTCGTCGACGACTATTTCGTGCCGGTGTGGGGGACGCCCGCGAAGCTCGTGAAGACCGCGACGTTCAGGAGGGGCGCATGGGCGATCGCATTCCTCGACCGCGCCGACGTGGCGAACGCCCTCGGCTATCACGACCTCACTCCGGACGGCCTGCCGTTCTCGAAAGTGTTCGTGAAGACCACGCTCGCCGCGGGCCAGAAAGTGAGCGTCACGGCGTGCCATGAGCTCGCCGAGATGCTCGTCGATCCGGCGATCAACCTGTGCTCGACCGGTCCCAACAACCTGGTCTACGCCTATGAAACCGCGGACGCGGTGGAAGAAGTGGAGTTTTCGATCCACGGCATTCCGATGAGCGACTTCGTCTATCCCGCCTGGTTCGAGGGGTTTCGGAAGCCCGGGTCGGCGCAGTTCGACTACGCAAAGCAGGTGAAGCGACCGTTTCAGATCCTCCCGGGCGGTTACATGATCGTGTTCAAGAACGGGCGCTGGACGCAGATCTTCGGGTCCGCCGCGAAGGCCCGCCGCTTCCGCCAGGAAGATCGGCGCGGTCACCGCAGCACGTACCGGGGGCGGACGCACCGCATGAGGCCGTCGCGACCCCGCGACAGATAGACCCAAGACCTCCTCGCAAAGCGACGCGTGCCGCACCGGCGCGGCAGTCGCCCGTCCCCCGGGTCGCCGACCGCACCCTCCCAAGCATCAAATGCGAACGGAAGCCCCTGCAAGGTGCGTCATCTGGATTGGCATGTGTTGTGCGACCTCACGGGATCACGCAGCCCGTCGTCGCACGCCGCATCACGATCCAGAGAGGAACGCGACCCATGAGTCTCCGCCGTCTAGCCGCCGCACTGCTGGTGCTGGCCGCCTGCACCCCCGAGCGGGGATCGCGGCCTTCTCTCACCGAGCCGTCGTTCGACGTCGAGCCGGGCGCGGCGCGATATGTCGTCGTGTTCCAGGACAGCGTGGCCGCCACGGACGTCCCCGGTCTCGCTCACGCGCTGGCGCGAGCGCACGGCAGCGTCCCGGACGTCGTGTACCGGCATGCGCTGCACGGCTTCGCCGCCGTGCTGCCGGACCGGGCCCGGGCGGAGCTCGCAGCCGATCCCCGCGTGAGCTACGTCGAGCCGGATCAGGTGATGGAGGCCCTGGACCAAACCGTGCCCTGGGGCATCCACCGCATCGCCGCGGATGCCTCGGTCACGATCGCAAGCGACGGCGGCGCGGTGACCAACGTCAACGTGTACATCATCGACACCGGGATCGACCGCACGCATCCCGACCTGAACGTGGTCGAGCATGTGAACTTTGCCGGCGGACCGAACAAGGATTGCAACGGGCACGGCACCCACGTGTCGGGGACGGTGGCCGCAAAGGACAACTCGCTAGGCGTGGTCGGGGTGGTGCCGGGTGCGCCGCTGCACGGCGTGAAGGTGCTGGGCTGCAACGGCAGTGGGACTCTCAGCGGCGTGATCGCCGGCGTGGACTGGGTGACGGGGAATCGGACGCTCCCAGCCGTGGCGAACATGAGCCTGGGCGGCGGAGCGAGCCAGGCGCTGGACGACGCGATACGCAACTCGGTCGCGAGCCGCGTGGTCTATGCCCTCGCCGCGGGGAACAACGCCGCTGACGCGTGCACCTTCTCCCCGGCGCGCGCAGGCGCGGGGACGGACAACGGCATCATCACGCTCAGCGCCGTCGACCAGAGCGACAACGAGGCGTACTTCTCGAACTTCGGCGCATGCGTCGACATGGCGGCGCCGGGGGTCGGCGTACTCTCTACGTATCTCAAGGACGGCTACGCGACCCTCAGCGGGACCTCGATGGCTGCGCCGCACGCCGCGGGCACCGCCGCGCTCTATCTCTCGACCCACCCCAGCGCCACGCCGGCCGAGGTCGAAGCGCAGTTGAAGCTCAACGCCAGCGGGCTGTCGAACTACAGCAAGGACGGCTCGGGCGACCCGATCGTGTACGCTGGGAAATACTAGGAAGCCAGTCATGACTCGATGCCCGATGCCACGAGTCGGGTTGCGTTGGGTTATGAGGGACTGAAGTCCCAACTCGGCCAAGGAGCGCCGCCGAGCAGGGACTTCAGTCCCTCGTACCACACGAATTCCACCAGCACATCTAACAGGCCGTCGCTCATCTCCCTAAAGTCGGGCGATTTCAGGAGAGCTGTCGTTTCCCCGAAGCGTTACATTGCGCCGGGGTTACGGCCGGCCCCGGCGCCGGATGCCACAACCCAGTTCGCCGCCCATGCACAACGAACTCCGCGAGAACCTCCCGCTTGCGCCCCACACCACGATCGGGTTGGGGGGTAGTGCACGCTATTTCTGGCAATGCGGGAGCGAGTCCGAGCTGCGGGAGGCGCTGCAATTCGGGGTGCAGCGCCGCCTGCCGATTCAGGTGCTCGGCGGCGGGAGCAATATCATTTTCCCCGACGCAGGGTACCCAGGGCTCGTCGTCAAGATCGGCCTGCAAGGCGCCGAGTTCCGGGATGCGGGCGACACCGTCCTGGCGCAGGCGGCGGCCGGCGCCGATTGGGATGCGCTCGTCCGCGACGCCGTGGCACGGGGCCTCGCGGGCATCGAGTGTCTCTCAGGCATCCCGGGGACGGTGGGCGCCACGCCGGTCCAAAACGTGGGCGCCTACGGTCAGGAGATCGCGGAGACGCTCGTCTCTATCGCCTGTCTCGACCGTGCCAGCCTCGAGCGCCGGCAATTCCGGGCGGACGAATGCCGGTTCGCATACCGCCAGAGTCGGTTCAAACGCGAGGATCGCGACCGCTACATCATCCTCGAAGTCACGCTACGGCTCCGCAAGCAAATCCGCCCGCAGCTACGCTACGCGGAGCTGGCGGAGGAGGTCCGGCGCACCGCGCCGATCGACACGTTGGCACCGGCCGCGGCCCTCGGCGCCGTGCGCGACGCCGTCCTCGCCCTGCGCCGCAGGAAGTCCATGGTCCTCGCCGCCGGCGACCCGAACGCCCGATCGGTCGGCTCGTTCTTTCTGAACCCAATTCTCGGCCCCGGCGCGCTCGACGCCCTGCGGCGGCGGCTCGGCACGATAGACGGTCCCGTCCCCACGTTCCCCGCGGATGGCGGGGGCGGGGTGGGCGGGGAGGGCAGCGTCAAGGTTCCGGCGGCGTGGCTCGTCGAGCGCGCGGGATTCGCGAAGGGGTACCGGCGCGGAGGCGTGGGGATCTCGAGCAACCACGCGCTGGCGTTGGTCAACCACGGCGGCACGACGGCGGAGCTGCTCGCGCTCGCTGAATCCATCGAGCGGGGGGTCTACGACCGTTTCGGAATCCGGCTGGAGCGCGAGCCCGTGGTGGTGGAGTAGGGAGCGGCTCCCCGCCGCGGTCGTCACCCCGTGGACCCTCTCCGGTCCGCTCCGTGTGGTCCTCACCCCCTGGCCCCCTCTCCGTTCCGGAGAGGGGGAACGACGGACGAGCTCATTTTAGGCAGTGGAGTCGAGCGGGTAGGAGAATCTGTAACCACGTCGCCGTCGGGCGGACGGTCGGCTGTGATCATGCTGTCAGTGCCGTCGTCCGCTCCCGGGAGGACCGCTCACGGCGTAAGTTCCAGCGCAGCTCATGACGCGACCGTGGCGGAACTGGTAGACGCGCAGGACTTAGGATCCTGTGGGGTAACCCGTGGGGGTTCGAGTCCCTCCGGTCGCATTCCCGAGCGCGAGCTCCGTGAGGACGTGCGCCAGGACATCGCCCTCATCCTGTGTCAACGCGTCCCACACGCCCTTGTGCCCGTCGAGGCGCCGTACCACGTACACTGGACGCGCGCCGTGCCGCGCGCCGTTTGCATCGGCAGAAGCGACCCAGTAGCGGGACTCGCCGTCGGCCGTGTTGAGGCAGGCGTCCGCAATCCGGCGGGACGCAATTCGGAAGGGGAAGTCTGGCCGCAGCAGATACGGCCGGGCCTCGAAGGCCGCCTGCAACTGTCGGGCCAGTTCTTCTGAACTCTCGCAGACCATCGATGCCTCGGGATCGAGCGACACCACCGAGGATGGTGCCGCTGACCCGAAGGTAACGCCCAGGCCGCCGGCGCGAAACTGCACATCCTGCACACGATCTCCCTGCACGGCGCCGGACCGCCCGAGCGAGGAGCAGCTTACGGCGTTGCAAGGACTTGCGGGACCCGGAAGCAATCCGATCGGGTCTGTGCCGTCCCTCGATCCGGGCGTTCGGTCATTCGATCAGGGCCCAGACCTGACGACGTCCCCCGCCGTCACCGTGCCGGCTTTGGTGTAGCTACCGGCCGGGATGACCAGGCTGAAGTAGTCCATGCCGCTCCCCGCCGGCCCGCCGTCACAGATGGCAACGGTGAAGTCCCCCGTCTCTCCCGTGTCCACGCGGCCGATCCCGTCGAACTCCGCTCCGCGGCTCGGGTCCGCACAGGCGCTCGAGCTTCCACGGAACGCCGTGAACTTGGTCCCGGGGTCGCTGGGATCCACGTGGAACGTGCCGGCGGACCCATCCGGCCGGACCTCGCCGTAGTCGGTGAACAGGAACCTGCCGGTCAGGTCCGACCGCACGTCGAAGTCGAACCCTTGCACATCGTGCCCGGGTGTGGGAGATCCATTCCCGATCTGGCCCTGACCGCTCGCCCCGAGCGCGGGCGGCGGCGTAGTGCCGCAGCTCACCGAGAACGTCGTCGAGGCGGCCCCCCCCGCCGGCACCGAGACGGTCTCTGGGTTCGCCCCGCTCACGCTGCAGTTCCCTGCCACTCCGGACAGCGCGACCGTGTGATTGCCGGCCGACAGGCCGCTGAAAGTGACGCTGCCGTTCGTCGCGATCGCCTGGCTCTGGTTGCCGTCCACCGTGACCGTGTAGCCGTCGGGATCGAGATTCGAGCCCGTGGTGCTGGTCGTCACCGCCAGGTCACCCGTGGCCCCGCCGCAGCTCACCGAGAACGTCGTGGAGGCGGTTCCGCCCGCCGGCACGGTGACGGCCCGCGGGTTGTCCCCGCTCACGCTGCAGTTACCGGCGACGCCCGACAGCGCCACGCGGTGATCGCCCGCCGGGATTCCGCCGAAGGTCACGCTCCCGTTCGTCCCGATCGCTTTGCTTTGGCCTCCGTCCACGGTGACTGTGTAGCCGTCGGGATCGAGATCGGAGCCGGTCGTGGTGGTCGAGACCGTGAGGTCCCCGGGCGCCGGTGACGCCGTGCAACCGACAGTGAAGACGGTAGTCCCGAGAACGCCGGCCACGACCGTGACGGTGCGTGGGTTGTCGCCCCCGACCGCGCAGTTTCCCGCCACGCCGGAGAGCGCCACGCGGTGATCGCCCCCTGCGAGCCCTGTAAAGGTGACGACGCCGGTGGTCGCGATCCGGCTGCTCTGATCACCGTCAACGGTCACAGTGTAGCCGTCCGGGTCGAGGGAGGAACCTGTGGTGATTGCCGAGACGGCGAGCGCGCCTGGGAGTGGCAGCGATGGGAAGCTGAGAGCATCGGGGCGCGGGGCCTCCGCGTCGTGACAGGCGGTCCCCGCAACCACCGTCGCAGCAGCTACAGCCAGTAGGCTTCGCCAACTCGGTCGGATCATGAGAGCACCCCAGCGAGAGCGTGACACTCGAAAACCGCGCGCGCGATCGGCAAATTTCGGACCGCGTTCAGGATGCAAACTCTCACCTCGCGGCCACCTGACTCAGCATGCGCCGGCGGCACAGTGGTGCTCCCGCGCCATAGCAGGGTGCGGCTGATGCGCTATAGCGTGCGGTCAGCAGCATCGCCCAATGCGCACCTCCGACCTGCGAGTGCGAAGTCAATCGCGATAGATGGCGCCCGCCCGGTGCGGCCCTTAGGATCCTGCGAGCAACCAGTGGGAGTTCACAGCCACCCGATCGAGGTCTCCGATGCGCCTTGCCGCCCTGCCCACCCTTGTCGCACTTGCCGCCCTTGCCCCGCGCGCCCGCTGTCAAGAGACACCCACTGAACGGAGCGCCGCGGCCGAGGTGCTCCGCCGCATGAGCGATCTCGAGCGCTCGCTCGCCCTGCCGCAGCTCGTCGCCCGCCTCACGGCTCGCGATGCGCGCCGCGACGCGGTAGTCGCGCGCGCCCGGGAGCTCATGGACAGGGAGCTCCTGGCGATGGCGGACGACATCACGCGCCACCCCGAAGTGGGCCTCAAGGAAGAGCGCTCCGTGCGCATCCTCACCGACTATCTCAAGGGGCACGACTTCGACGTCGAGACCGGCGTTGCCGGGCTCAAGACCGCCTTCGTCGCGCGTTACAGGAGGGGAACCCCGGGCCCGAACCTGGGCGTCATCCTCGAGTACGACGCGCTGCGCGGCACCACGCGGGACTTCCACGGGGACCAGCACAGCGCGCAAGGACCCACGGGGATCGCCGCGGCACTCGCGCTCGCGGAGTTCCTTACCAGCTCCAGGACGCCGGGGACCGTGACGCTGTACGGGACGCCAGCCGAAGAGGTCGGAGTGCCGGCCGTGAAGACGATCATGTACGAAGCCGGCGTCTTCAAGGGCGCCGACGTGCTCGTCCGCTCCCATTCTTCCACGGGGACGCGCGGGTCCCCACCCGGCTTCGGGACCTGTTGTATGAACATCGATGTCGCGCACTACACGTTCTCCGGCGCGCCGGCCCACCAGCTGCAGGCGTGGGAGGGGCGGGACGCACTGATGGGCGTCGTCGAGCTGTTCAACCACATCGACGCGCTGCGGAAGAACCTGCGGCCGGAAACGCGCATTCAGGGGATCATCACCGAAGGCGGGAAGGCGCCGAACGTCGTTCCGGACCGCGCCGCCGCCGAGGTCTGGATCCGCTATCCCGACCCGGTCTACCTCTCCCAGGTGCGCGAGCGCGTCAACGACGCGGCCCGCGGCGCCGCGCTCGCCACCGGCACAAAGGTGCGCATCGACGTCGACTCGGTGGCCCGCGATGGCATCTCCGTCGCTTCGCTCAACGACGTCGCCTTCGCATACCTCAGGAAGTTCGGCGCGACCAAGGTGGAGGAGGAGCCGGGGCGCCCCACCCCTTACGAAGAGACCGGAACAGTCGCGACCCACATCCCCGGCGTCGGCGTCACCGCCCACAGCTCGAACGGCGGCTACCATACCTTCGAGATGGAGGCCGACGCGCTCGGCGAAGTCGGCCATCACGGCTTCGTGCTCGACGCCCAGGCGATGGCGGCGGTGCTCTATCACTTCGCCACGGACGCCCAGTACCGCGCGCTGGTCGCGCGGGAGTTCGACGGGCTGAAGGGACTGTACACCGAGTACCTCGCGGCGCTCCGGGGGGCGTACCCCGTCCCCGTCGTCCCCGACCCCGCGGGGAACTGACGGGTCCACCGAGCGCGATGACCGCCTCCTGGCACACACTCCTCGACGTCGCCATCCGAACGTCGGTGGTGTATTTCGCGCTGTTCGCCGGTCTCCGCCTCACCGGCACGCGCCAGCTTGGCCAGATGTCCACCTTCGACCTGGTGCTGCTGCTCATCATCGCGAATGCGGTCCAGAACGCGATGGTGGGGCCCGACACGAGCCTCGCGGGCGGGCTCATCGCCGCCGGTGTGCTCATCGGCTGGCACCGCGTGATCGACTGGTGGCGGCTCAAGTCGCGCCGCTTCGCAAAGGTGGTCGCGGGAGAGGGAATCATGTTGATCCACGCCGGGAGGGTCCTGGATGCCTATTGCCGTCGCGCCGGAATCACGCGCGACGAGCTGCTCCAGGCGCTGCGCGAGCACGGAGTGGCCGACGTCGGGGACGTGATGCTCGCGGTGCTCGAGCCCGACGGCGCGATCAGCGTCATCCGCAACGACGAGGTGATGCCGGGAACGCGACCGCACAGCCGCATCAAAGCCGTGCGCAAGAATCAGTGGCGGGGAAAACAGCACGCGCGACGGTCCCCACGCCCTATTAGATTTAATGAAGCATGCCCGACATCCTGGTGAAGAAGACCGGCGAGGAGCCCGGTGCGGCCTCCCTCGCCGTGACCGTCCCGTTGGAGCACGTGCGGGAGGCCGAGGAGCGGGCCACGACCGTCTACCAGCAGCGGGCGCGGCTGCCGGGGTTCCGCAAGGGAAAGGCGCCCGCGGCACTGGTGAAGAAGCATTACGCGGACGACATCCGCCAGCAGGTGCTGCAGGATCTAATCCGAGAGAGCTGGAGCCTGGCGCTGGAGCAGGAGGTGCTGAAGCCGGTCGCGGACCCGCACGTCCACAACCTGAAGTGGGAGGCCGGCGCGCCGGTCACCTTCGAGTTCCACGTCGAGGTGAAGCCGGACCTGAAGCTCGAGCGGCTGGGTAAGTTTCACTTGAAGCGCCGGGTGGCGAAGGTGACGGAGGAGCAGGTGCTCGCCCAGCTGAACGACTTGCGGGAGCAGAAGGCGCCGTGGACGCCGGTGGCGGGCGAGCGGCCCCGGCTCAAGGACCTGGTGCAGGTCACGATCGCGACCCGCGAGGGGGAGGGCGCGGAGGTGAAGGAGCCGCAGCCCTACCAGATCGTGCTCGGCGAGGGACGGGCGATCCCCGAGGTGGAGGAGCGGATCATGGGCCTCGTCCCCGGGGAGACGATTGACGCGACCGTGCGCTTCCCGGACGACTTCGCCGACGAGGCCAAACGAGGCCAGCCGCGCGACATCCGGCTCACGCTGCACGAGGTCAAGCGCCAGCACCTCCCCGAGGCGGACGACGCCTTCGCGCGCGAGGTCGGGGACTTCGATTCGCTGGAGAGTCTGAAGCGGGCAATCCGCGAGGATCTCGAGAAGGAGGCCGAGCGCGAGGCCGACTCGAAGCTGCGCGCCGACCTGCTGGAGCAGATCATAGCGGCGAACCGGGTTTCGGCCCCCCGCCCGCTGGTGGAGCGCGCGCTCTGGGCCTACGCCCAGGCATACGGGATTCCCGAGGAGCGGTGGCCCCAGTTCGCCACGGAGTTCCGGCCGATCGCCGAAGCGCAGGTGCGGCGAGACTTGATCCTCGATAACGTCGCGGAGCGGCACACGCTGCATGCGACCGAGGCGGAGCTGGACCGACGGATCAAGGACCTGGCCGAGCGGCGCGGCGTGCCGGCGGAGCAGCTGTACGCCTCGCTCGAAAAGGGGAAGCGGCTGCGCGACGTCGAGCGGAGCATTACCGAAGAGAAGGTGTTCGCGTACCTTGTCTCGCAATCGACCGTGGAGCAGACGTGACGACCAACCAGATCTATCCGCCCTACATCATCGAGCGCTCGAGCCGCGGCGAGCGCACCTACGACATCTTCAGCCGCCTGCTCATGGACCGGATCGTGTTCCTCGGGACCATGATCAACGACGAGGTGGCGAACATCATCATCGCCCAGCTCCTGTTCCTGGACGCGGACAACCCGGAAAAGGACATCTACCTCTACATCAACAGCCCGGGCGGGCTCGTGTCGTCGGGAATGGCGATCTACGATACGATGCAGTTCCTGCGCGCCCCGGTGAACACGATCTGCATGGGGATGGCGGCCTCGATGGGGTCGTTCCTGCTCACGGCCGGCCGCAAGGGAAAGCGCCAGGCGCTGCCGCACGCCCGGATCATGATGCACCAGCCCTCGGGCGGCGCCCAGGGCACCGCGGCCGACATCGAGATCCAGGCGCGCGAGATCCTCTACCTGCGCGGCAAGTTGAACGAGCTGTACGCCAAGCACACCGGGAAGGGGCTCGACCAGATCGAGAAGGACATGGACCGGGACCGTTTCATGTCGGCCGAGGAGGCGAAGGAATACGGTCTGATCGATCACGTGATCGCCAACTTGCAGGAAATCGACAACGGCAAACGGAAATGACGGCTTGCGCCGCCGGGCTTCCCGTCCCATACTAGGATCTCAATGTCTCACGACAAGCATCTCCGCTGCTCGTTCTGCGGCAAGTCGAAGGACTCGGTGCGGAAGTTCATTTCCGGGCCGTCGGTCTATATCTGTAACGAGTGCATCGCGCTCTGCAACGAGATCCTGGCGGAGGACGAGGAGCGCGAGGTCTCCGAAGCGATCACGCAGGTCCCCACGCCCGTCGAGCTCAAGGAGGTGCTGGACCAGTACGTGATCGGGCAGGAGAAGGCGAAGAAGACGCTCGCCGTGGCGGTCTACAACCACTACAAGCGCATCAACTCGCACCAGGGACGCGAGGCGGAGGTCGAGCTCGACAAGAGCAACATCCTGCTCATCGGCCCCACGGGCGTGGGCAAGACGCTGCTCGCCCAGACGCTCGCGCGCATCCTCGACGTCCCCTTCACGATCGCGGACGCCACGACTCTGACCGAGGCCGGGTACGTGGGCGAGGACGTGGAGAACATCCTGGTGCGATTGCTCCAGGCGGCGGACTTCAACGTCTCGGAGGCGGAGCGGGGGATCGTCTACATCGACGAGATCGACAAGATCGCCCGCAAGTCGGAGAATCCGAGCATCACGCGCGACGTCTCGGGCGAAGGGGTGCAGCAAGCCCTCCTGAAGATTCTCGAAGGCACGGTCGCGAGCGTCCCGCCTCAGGGCGGCCGCAAGCACCCGCAGCAGGAGTACATCCAGGTCAACACCAAGGACATTCTGTTCATCTGCGGGGGCGCGTTCGACGGGCTCGAGAAAATCATCGAGTCGCGCACGGGACGCCGGCAGATCGGCTTCACGAAGGAGGAGGTCGCGACAGGCACGCCCGAGAAGATGAAGAAGAATCCCTTCTTCAACGTGGAGCCGGACGACCTGCTGCGCTACGGGCTCATCCCCGAGCTGGTGGGGCGGCTGCCGGTCGCGGTCCCCCTCGACGCGCTCGACGAAGACGCGCTGGTCCGTATCCTCATCGAGCCCAAGAACGCGCTCCTGAAGCAGTACCAGAAGCTGTTCGAGCTCGAGAACGTGCGGCTCACGATCGAGAAGGAGGCGCTCAAGGCCATCGCGCAGAAGGCGATCAAGCGCGGCACCGGCGCGCGCGGGCTGCGCGCCATCCTCGAAGAGATGATGACCGACATCATGTTCGAGCTCCCCAGCAGGGACGACGTGCGTGAGGTGGCCGTCACCGCCGAGTGCGTGACCGCGGGCCGCGCCCCGCTGCTCGTGACCGAGCGCCCGCGCCAGAAGAAAGAAGCCTGACCCAGCCCGAACCCAGTTTCGTCGGCTCGTTCCCGCGCGCCGACATCGCGCTCGACCCCCCGCTTCCCGAACTCGCCCTCATCGGCCGCTCCAACGTCGGCAAGTCGAGCCTGCTGAACGCGCTCGCCGGCCGCCGGATCGCCAAGGTCTCCAGGACGCCGGGGAAGACGAGGGCGCTCAACGTTTTTCACATGCCCGTGGTAACGCCAGTAGGGGCGCAGCATGCTGCGCCCCTACCGCACGCATCCTTCTACCTTCTCGACCTGCCAGGGTACGGTTACGCTAAGGCCGGCAAGACCGACCGTGCGGCGTTCGGCCGGATCCTCCAGCACGTCCTCGACCGCGAGCGCCTCGCGGGCGTCGTTTGGCTGTTCGACGTTCGGCGCGACCCGTCGGACGACGATCGCGCCATGCAAGACCGGCTCGCCGCCCATGGCACGCGCGTCCTCGCGGCGATCACCAAGCGCGACAAGCTTCCCCGTGGCCAGGGCCTGCGCCGCGAGCAGGCGATCAGAGCGGCTATCGGCTTCGAGCCCGAGCAGCTCGTCGCGACGAGCGCACGGACGGGCGAGGGTGTCGCTGAGCTGCTGGAGGCGATCGGGGCCCTGGTACGCCGTGAGCGGTGAGCGGTAAGCGGTATTGCAAACCGCTCACCGCTTACCGCTCACCCCTTACCGCTCACCGCTCACGTTCTGCCGGTCGTGGAAGGCCGACCAGCCGGGCCCCGGATCGCGCGCCGCGAGCGGAGCGTCTCCCTTGATCGTGAACGGCGTGTACATCCCGGCCATCATGTGATCGGCCACGTGACAATGGAGCAGCCACGTCCCGGGGTTGTCCGCCACCATGTCTCCCACCTTCATAGCAGCCGGCCCGACCTCGATCACATCGGTGTAGGTCCGCCCCTCGAGCTTGAGCACCACGCCGTGCCAATGCGGGGTGTGCCAATCCACCTCGGTCCCCAGCGACACGACGTACCAGCGCACGCGATCTCCCTGGTTCATCGTGAGCCCCGGAAGGTTGCCGAAGAAGTACCCGTTGATGGAGTGCTTGAGATGAGGCTCGACCGAGTCCTCGGGCGCCCCCTCGGGGGCCTCGTTGAACACCATCCAGAGCGTCGTGAATTCGCGATCTACGTCGTCCGGTGACCCGTCTTCCCGGGCGTGCGCGGGGTCGGTGATCACGATGGTGCCGATCAGTCCGCGGTAGATCTCTTCGTCCGCATCGACGTGACTGTGATAGAGCCAGACCTTGGAGGACGGCTCGCCGGGCAGCGGCCCCGCCTCGGGCCGAACGAACCAGGCGTAGGTGTAGGTCTCGCCCGCGGCCACCGCATCGCCGCCGCCCCGCGGAGGATCGTAGAAGGCTCCTTCGTTGGGGGGATCGTAGCGGACGCCGTGCGGATGGATCGAAAGCGGCGCGCCGGTCTTGTTGTGGAACACGACCTTGATGGTGTCGCCCACCACTCCCCGGATCATCGGTCCGAGAATGCCCTGCCAGGCAGGCTGCGGAACGGTCGTCGTGAAGGTGCCGTCGGTGTACTGGACGTAGCGCTGTTTTGCGTACACCGTCTGCACGCCCCAGGGCTCCGGCAGCGGGCGGCCGAACACCGGGTCCGAGTCGAAGGGTGCGTAATTCCAGTCTACATCCTCCGCGGCAACGTAATAGATGCGCGTGGTGGGCGTGTATCGCGCGGGACGGCCCTGCTCTACGGGCGACACGGGGCCGCCCGTGGCGTCGCGGCACCCGGCCGCAGCCAGCGCGATCAGGGAGAACATGAGTACTCTTCGAGACCAGGTAGCCATGAGATATTCCGGTCAAGCGTTCAGCGCGGAACGCCGGGCAAAAAGCGAGCCGATCGGCCGACGCGAATCGGTCACCGCGCGCGAGAGGGGGAGGGGCGGATGACGCCGCCACGCCACGTGGCACGGGTGCTTGCTCTGCTGCTCTTGTGCGGCGGACCGGGCGCCTCAGTCCGTCTCGAAGCGCAGGATCAGGACACCGTCCCCGCAGGCCTCGGCACGTTGAAGCGCGACGACATCGTCGTGCACTTCGCGACCGAGCAGCTCGAGATCCAGGTCCTACCGCTCGACGAGCAGGTGATCCGGCTGCTCGCCCCCGACACTTACCGATCGCTGACGCAGCTCCTCAGGACGAAGCGGGGAGAGATCGAGGCGGCGGCCCAACGCGGCGCCGTACCGAACCCGACGCTCGTGATGGTGACGTTCTTCGGCATCGTGCCGCAGGCGCGCTTCAGCCCGGAGGACGTGAACATCACGAGCCGGGGCCGGCTGTTCCGACCGATCGGCATCGTGCCATTGTCGCCGCAGTGGAGCTCCTACCAGCTTGAGGCCCACGAGCAGGCGGTGGCGATCTACCTCTTCGAGAAGGGAATCAGCTTCCGCGAGGGGCTCACCGTGACTTACCAGGGGCTGTCCAACGACTCGTGGACGGGGACCCTGCCGCTACTTGACCGCGAGCGGGTGCGCGTGCGGGCGCGGCTCGCGCCACACTGAATAC
>DATDFP010000441.1:0-2717 GCA_036522535.1 Gemmatimonadales bacterium | reverse complement strand
CCGTGAGCGGGTTCGGGAGAGGGAGCCGTGGCCGGTCGCGTCGCGGAGCCTGTGCAGGCGGCGAGGGCGGCGAGGGCGGCGGGGATGGACGAGAAGGAGCGCAGCCTCATGTGAGACCTGTCAGGGCGAAGGGCCCGATGTGAGGACCGGTGAATTCGGAAGCGACCTCGAGCAGAAACGCGAGCACGTCGCGGGTCTCCTCGGGGGCGAGGATCGCGTCTACGTACCCCCTCGCGCCCGCGTACCTGGCGTCGAGCTGCCGCTCGTAGTCGGCGCGCATCGCGTCCACGGCGGCGGCGTTGGGCGGCTTCGCGGCGTCGTCGCCGAAGACCGCCTGGATGGCCGATTCGCCTTCCATGACGCCCATCCGGCCGGTGGGCCAGGACAGGATGAAGTCGGGGTCGAACCCCTGCCCCGCCATCGCGTAGTAGCCGGCGCCGGAGGCGTGGTTCAGCGTCAGGACGAGCTTCGGTACGGTGGCGGTGGCCATCGCCTCGACGAAGCGGGCGCCCGCGCGGATGATCCCCGAGTGCTCGGCCTCGGTCCCGACCATGAACCCCGAGACGTCCTGGACGAAGAGGAGCGGGATGCGTTCCCGGTCGGCGTTCTCGATGAAGTAGGCCACCTTTTCCGCGCTCTCGGTGTAGATGATGCCGCCTATTCTTGGGGTCTGGGGGGCCTCACCCGGCTTCGCCTTGATGACCCCGCGCGAGTTCGCGATCACGGCGACGGGCCGCCCGGCGATCGCACTGTGTGCGCAGATCATCTCGGGACCTATCTCCGGCTGGAACTCGTCGAGCTTCCCGGCATCGAGCAGGCACTCGAGCACGGCGCGGACGTCGTAGCTCATCCGGTGGTCGGGGGGGAGCAGGTCGTAGAGATCCTTGGGATTGCGCTTCGGCTTCGCGGCGGGCGCGGGCGGTCGCAGGTCGCGGGGCAGGCGTTCCACGTACTCACGGATCCGCTTGAGGCAGGCTGCGTCGTCCGGCGCCCGATAGTGGGCGACGCCGCTGATCGCCGTGTGCGTCCGGGCGCCGCCCAGCCGCTCCGCGTCCACGCTCTGCCCGATCGCCCCCTTCACGAGATTCGGGCCGCCCAGACCCATGAACGAGGTCGCTTCGACCATGAAGATGACGTCCGAAAGCGCCGGCAGGTACGCGCCTCCCGCGATGCACGGCCCCATCACGGCGGCGATCTGGGGCACCTTCAGGTAGCGCCGCATGATCGAGTTGTAATAGAAGATGCGCGCCGCGCCATACTGGCCGGGAAACACGCCGCCCTGATATGGCAGGTTCACGCCCGCCGAGTCGACGAGGTAAACGATGGGGATGCGCTGGCGCATCGCGATCTCCTGGGCGCGCAGCATCTTCTTGATCGTCTCCGGCCACCACGAGCCGGCCTTGACCGTGGCGTCGTTCGCCACGACCACGACCGGCCGTCCGGCGATACGCCCCACTCCCGTGACGACGCCCGCCGCCGGAGCCTGGCCGTCGTACTGGTCGTAGGCGACGAGCAGCCCCACCTCGACCCATTCGCCGCCCTTGTCCAGCAGCGCAGCCACGCGCTCGCGCGCGGTGAGCTTTCCCTGGTCGTGCTGGCGGCGGATCTTCTCGGGCCCGCCTCCCTGCTCGAGGCGGGCGCGGAGCTCGCGATACCCGGCCGTGAGAGTGTGGAGCCGGTTCAATGACGGAGGGCGTCTCGGGCGCGCGGGGAGGGAAGGCATGGGTCGTGGGGCGCGTGATTACGCCGAGACATGCTCTCCCACCCATTCTTCGATGTAGGCGATCAGCTCGGTGGTCGGCGTGCCCGGGCCGAACAGCTTGCCGATCCCCTGCCGCTCGAGCGTCTCCATGTCCTCGGGTGGAATGATGCCGCCGCCGGTGATGAGGATGTCGCTGCGCCCCGCCGCATCGACCAGCTTCCTGACGCGGGGGAAGAGCGTCATGTGCGCCCCGGAGAGGATCGACAGCCCGATGACATCCACGTCCTCCTGGATCGCAGCCTGGGCGATCATTTCCGGAGTCTGGTGCAGGCCCGTGTAGATCACTTCCATCCCCGCGTCGCGTAACGCCGCCGCGACCACCTTCGCGCCGCGGTCGTGGCCGTCGAGCCCCGGCTTCGCGATCAGGACCCGGATCGGTCGTTTCGGGCCGGGCATCAGCGCCGGAACCGCAGCAGCGCCGCGAGGCCGTCCACCGCGCGGCGCGCCTTCTCGTCGTACAGCACGTCGACCTGCGCCCGCTGCCGGAGCGCGTCCTCGACCGCGTCGTCGATGCGCGGGTCTTCGTCCCGGCCGTCGGCGAGCAAGGTGCGCACCTGGCCCTTGCTCAGGGCCCGGAGGGTGTCTTCGATGCCATTGACCGCCCAGCCGGTGCCCAGGGCTTCCCGCACGGCCTCGGCGTGCGTCTGCTCCCACACGCGCTCGCGCTGGTCGCGCAGAAACAGGGCGGCTTCGCGCACCTCACCGGGGCTCGCCTTCTTGGGGTTGAGCTTCACCACGCCCAGCAGGAGATCATGCAGGTAGGTATGGAGGTGCGGTACGAGCGCGGCGGCGTCCACGCCGATCCCCGCCACGACGATCCCCGCGAGCGGGCGCTGGCTCTGGATCTGGTAGATGTGCTCGGCGACGTTGGCGTAGTGGCGCTGTTTTTCCTGGCGGATTCGCATGTTGTAGTTGTGCTCGCCGTACCCGCCGGCAAGCACGGTGCCCTTCTTCG
>DATDFP010000440.1:0-2580 GCA_036522535.1 Gemmatimonadales bacterium | reverse complement strand
GCTGGGGCGGCTCGTGGTGAACACTCCGCGATCCCGGTTGCGGGCGATTCGGAAGCGGCTCTTCGCGGCGATGCAGTCGCTGAAGAAGGACGTGGCGAAGGAGGGGAAGGACTGCGAGCGCTGGGCGGTGACGGTGGCGTTCGCGCCCGTCACCAGGAGTTGAGCCAGGGTGTGAAAAAATGCGGCGGGGATCCCTCCCCGCCGCATTCTTTCATTCACGTCACACTGCCTTTACGCGCACTTCGGCTCGCCTTCCTTATTGGCCGGGGCGATCGACGTCGAACCCACGTAGATCGCGCAGGTCTTGGTCGTGGTCGTATGCGAGACCGTCGCGGTCCAGCCATTCGCCGTCACGGTGATGTTCGGGCCGACCACACCGCTCGTCGTGTTGTACGCGGTCCCGAGGTTGCTCGTGTACTTCACCGAATCGGCGAAATAGGCCTCTTCGGCCGTGACGAGGTTTCGGAGGTCCGACTTCATCGAGGCGAGATAGGCCTTTTCCTTCGTGTTCGCGAACTTTGGAATCGCGATCGCGGCCAAAATGCCGATGATCACGACGACGATCAGAAGCTCGATTAACGTGAAACCCTTGCGGTTCATTGCCATGCTCCCCGGGTGTATGTACAAAGATCGAGAGTGCCAGGTTATACGGAAAAGCTATTAGTCAGACTTGAATAAGAGCATTTACCGTACCCTTCCGGGGCCAACATACGGACGCATTGGCACGGAACGACTTACGTGCGTGTGCGGTCTCGGGACACGCCATGCAACCCCTTTTGATAACCGCATTGTGCAACAGGACCGGCTTTCCGCCCTCTAGGACAATTCTCCGGCTCGGCGTCGATTGCTGGTCCAAGCGCGCACCGTATCGAGGAACCCCCGTACG
Source organism: Gemmatimonadales bacterium (assembly GCA_036522535.1). Taxonomy (GTDB): domain Bacteria; phylum Gemmatimonadota; class Gemmatimonadetes; order Gemmatimonadales; family GWC2-71-9; genus AG12. The sequence continues at coordinate 1,694 of DATDFP010000440.1, read as the reverse complement.
GCGGGAGATTGCTTGTCGGCGCGCCAAATCACACCGAACTCAAGTGTCGCAGCCTCCTCGAGGGGCACGAGCGCGACGTCGGCGTGCCCGACTGAGTCGAGGGTTGCCGGTACGAGAGAGACGCCGTACCCCGCACCCACGAGATACAGGAGGGTGTGGATGTGTTCCATGGCTTCGAGCACTCGGGGGGTGAATCCCGAGCTTTGACAGATCCCGAGTACGCGCTCGTAAAAGCCGGACCCGCGGCGCTGTCCGAAGAACACGAATGGATCGCCCGCGAGCCGCTTGAGCGACAGGCGGCTGGCCGTGGCGAGAGGGTGAGATTTTGGCAGCGCGGCGAGCAGCGGCAGCTCGAGGATGATCTCGCAACTGAGGACCGTCGACTGAAAGTAGGGAACGACGAGCCCGACGTCCGCTTTGCCGTGTTCGACCGCGACGACGGCATCGGGCACCGGCGTCTCGAGCAAGTGGACCTCGACCATGGGCGATGCCCGCCGAAATGGCTCCAGCACGCCGAGCAAACCGGCATACGCCGCCGTCGGTCCGCAGACAACGACAAGGCGGCCCAGCTTCCCCGCGGCGGCGGCTTGGACGGCCTTGACCGCGTCCACTTCCGCGGCGAGCAGATGACTGGCTTCGCTGAGAAAGATCCGGCCGGCGTGCGTGAGCTCGACTCGTCGCTTAGTCCTGGTGAAGAGCGTGACACCCAACTCCTTCTCGAGCATGCGCACTTGTTGACTCAACGTAGGTTGGGCGACGCGAACGCGGCGGGCGGCGCGCGTAAAATTGAGCTCTTCGGCGACGGCGACGAAGTATCGCAGCTGGCGGAAATCCATCGCCCTAACATAAGGATCCGGGCCTGCCCGAGCGCCTGCCGCGGAACCCTTTGGCCCCTTAGATTTTGTCGGCGCAACTGCGTTGCATAGGTCCGTAGCTCAATTGGTAGAGCACCGGTCTCCAAAACCGGGGGTTGCAGGTTCGATTCCTGCCGGGCCTGCTCGGGCCACCACATTCGTGGTGGCCCTTTGCACGCCCGTTCAGGACTAATGCCTTCGCGCGTTCGAGCGGCGGGTATAAGGGTCATGGCCCTTCCGCAAGCTTTCGAATCGCCACTCGAGCGCGAGGAGCTCTGCAGCCTCTTGATCGCACGCGTGCGCGACTACGCCATCTTCATGGTGAGTCCCGACGGGGCGGTGCAGTCGTGGAACGACGGCGCCCGCCTCATCATGGGTTACACCCGCGACGAGATCGTCGGTCAGCCCATCACTCGGTTCTACACCCCCGAGGACATCGAGCGCGGCCGGCCGGCCGAGCTGCTGCGCGAAGCGGCCGCCAAAGGACGGGTCGAGGACGAAGCGTGGCGGGTACGGAAAGACGGCAGCCGCTTCTGGGCCAACGTCGTGATTACGGCGTTGCACGACTCGGCGGGGCATCTCACCGGCTTTGCCAAGGTCACGCGCGACCTCACCGAGCGCCGCCGCACCGAAGCGGTGATGGAAGAATTGTCGGGGCGGCTGTTTCTGTTGCAGGACGAAGAACGTAAGCGCCTCGCTGCGCAGCTGCACGACCGCACCAGCGCGTCGCTCGCTGCGGCGCTCGCCAAGCTCTACGGGCTGAAAGAGCGCCTGCTGCAGGACCGCGCCGCGCTGGATGACTTGAATGAGTCCATTGGAGAGATCGAAGAAGTCGGCGAC
>DATDFP010000439.1:0-3009 GCA_036522535.1 Gemmatimonadales bacterium | reverse complement strand
GGCCGGGGGGACGGCGGCGGCCACCTTTCGCTTAGTCCTCGCGAGCGCGTCGGCTGCGTCCTCGTTCATCGGATCCACGTTGACAAGCTTGCCAAGCCACTCCACTGCCTCGTCGAACCGCCCGCCCCGCTCTGCGATCTCCGCCAGCATCCTCAGCGCCAGCACATTCTCGGAGTCGAGGGCCAAGACCTTACGGAACGCTTCGATCGCAGCGGGGTCATTCTTCTGGTCGATGAGACAGCGCCCGTAGACGATATGGGCGCTGACGTAATCCGGGTGGCGCTGTAGTCCGCTCTTGCACAACTCGATGGCGTGGTCTAGAAGTCCGGCTTTGCGGTAGGCGTCGGCCAGGGGGGCGAAATTTCGCCCCTTCGGGTTCTCCCGATAGCGCTGCTCGAGCTTCTTGATCTCGCTGGGGTGTGCCACGCTGTAAGTCGTTGGCGGAATTGGTCGAAGATAGTGTTCCGTCGGCGCCGCTGTCAATCTGAATCTTCCCCCCGTCGCTTGAGTTTCCGTGTTGTGGCTCTTAGACTTATGGCCCTTCAACGGCCGGAGTGGCGCTCTCTATGATGCGCAGCATGCGCGCGAGCGCGAAATACATCTTCTACGTCCTGGCGGCCTCCTTCATCGTCTGGCTAGTGGTGGGCCAAGTCACCGAGATCTTGGGCGGCGCCAGAGATGTCGTGCTCAAGGTGGACGGACAGGATGTGCGCGTACAGCAGTTCCAGGCCGTGTTCCAGAATGCCCTGGAGGAGCAGCGGCGTCAGGGGGCGGGCCGGTTGTCGCGGGAGGACGAGCAGCGGATCCAGAATCAGGTCGCCGACCAGCTGATTCAGGCGATTCTGTTACAGCGCGAGTACCGCCGCCTCGGCATCCGGGTTTCGGACGACGAGTTACGCCAGGCCGCGCGCAGCTCTCCACCTCCGCAGATTCTGCGACAGGTCGCGGAAGACGCGACGTTCCAGACGAACGGCCAGTTCGACATCACCAAGTGGCAGCGCTACCTCGCCAGCGCGCCCGAGGACTTTCGGGCGCAGGTCGAGGCGCTGTACCGGGAGTACATCCCCCAGCGGAAGCTGGAGGAATATCTCACGGCCGACGTGTACGTGTCGGACGGCAAGCTCTGGCGTATCTGGCGCGACCAGCACGACTCGGTGACGGTCGCCGCGCTCGCCGTGATGCCGGACCGCATGCCCGACTCGCTTGCGCCGGTCTCGGACCCGGAGCTCGAGCGCTACTACGCTGCGCACAAGGACGTCTACAAGCGGCCATCGATCGCCTGGTTGAGCTTCGTGGCGGTGCCGCGCATGCCGGACGCTGCGGACAGCGCAGCGGCGCTTGCCAAGGCGAAGGAGCTGCGTACCCAGATCGCGGGCGGCAAGGTGAAGTTCGAGGACGCCGCGAAACGCGAGTCCGCCGACTCGGCGAGTGGCGCGCGGGGCGGCGACCTCGGCTGGGTCAAGCGGAACGAGCCGGCGTTCGACCCGGAGTTCCTCGCCGCGATGCGGCGGCTTCATCAAGGTGAGCTCTCCCAGCCCGTGCGGTCGAGCTTTGGCTATCACTTGATCCGCGTGGAGGCCGCGCGGGGCGACTCCATGCACGTCCGGCACATCCTGATCGCGATCGTTCCCCAGGGCAAGCACCTCGATCTCGTCGAGGCGCGCGCGGACACCCTGGACAAGCTCGCCGCAGAGCAGACCGACGGCGGCCGGCTCGACAGCGCGGCGCGCGTGCTCAACCTCCCGCTAATGCGGGCGCCGAAACTGGTGGAAGGAGATCGCCTCCGGCTGGGCCGATACCTGGTCCCGGACGTGAGCGTTTGGGCCTTCGAGGCCCGCGCCGGCGAGACGGGCCCCGTGATCGAGGGCGCCGCTGCGTACTACGTGTTCCGGCTCGACTCGCTGTTCCCGGCCGGCCTGCCGTCGCTCGCCCAAGTCCGCGACCGCGTGCTCGCGGCGGCGCGCTACGAGAAGAAGAAGGAACTCGCCCGGAAGCGGGCGGACCAGGCGTTATCCGAAGTCTCGCAGGCACCGGACCTGCTCGCGGCAGGCCGGGCCAAGGGGCTGCCGGTGCAAACGCTCGGTCCGTTCACCCGCCTCAACCCGCCGGGCGAGCTGGCTCGCGACCCGCTTGTGATCGGCGCGGCCTTCGGGCTGCGCCCCGGTGAGAAGAGCGGCGTGCTCGCAGGTCAGAGCGGGTTCTTCATTCTGCAGGGGATCGCAAAGAAGCCGGCCGACTCGACGGCATGGCTGGCGCAGCGCGACCAGCAGCGGGAGGAGATGCTGCGCAACGCCGGGCAGGCTCGGGTACAGCAGTACCTCGGCGCCCTCCGCGCTCAGGGAAAAGTCGTGGACCGGCGCAAGGAGATCTTCCGACCCGCTGCGTCGAGCGGAAGCTAGCGTCGACTTCCCGAGGACGTCAGTCGCTCAAGCGCTTGGGGTCGCCTCCCAATGGGGGCGAACCCGACGACGCGGCCGGGGGCTGGAGCGTGCGCGTAGACGCGGACGCCTGGTCGTCGCCCGCGTCCCGAAGACTGCGCTTGAACTCCTTGATCCCCTGCCCGATCGACGACCCGATCTCCGGAATTCGCTTGGCGCCGAACACGAGCACCAAGACGAGCAGGAGGATCAGGATGTGACTGAACGACAGATCCCCGAACATAGACGCCTCGATTCAGAAGATCGATCGGGCGATGAAGTACGCGATGGCCACGCCGACCACGGCCAGCAGCGAAACGTCGAACCCGATCGGACCCAACGTGATCGACACCACCAACAAGTCGAGATGCACCGGGCCGAGTGTGGGTGTCACGGCCGTGGTGAAGAATTCCTTCGCGGCGCCCTGCGGAAGGAAACGTCGCAGCAGCGCGTGTAGCAACCCCCCGAGCACAAACCCCCCGGCGAGGCACCCAATGTAAAATAGCGGGCCCCGATGTCCGTGCGCCACAGGCTCTTAGCTACGCCGCTCGACGGCGTACGCGATGCTGTCGCGCAGCGCGTCGCGCGCCGG
>DATDFP010000438.1:0-2882 GCA_036522535.1 Gemmatimonadales bacterium | reverse complement strand
GAAACGCCGCTCGCCAAGTCGGACAGAGATAAAGACGAGACCGGCGGCGGCGGCGGCGGCCGTGTGGTCCGACCAGAACACCTGGAGCTTGGTCGGGAACGTGCCGAGCGAAGCGGGGAGCGAATCGACGGTGCCCTCGAGGGTGAGGGCCACGGCCTGCGAGTCGACCGCGACGTTCGTGATCGTGCCCTGGAAGCCGTGCAGCCGTAGCGCCTCTCCCTTCTTCAGTATGTGGGGAGTGCGGCTGCCGGTGAGGGCAAAGCTGCCGCTGTCGATCGTGGAGACGATCTGGTCGGCGTCCGTTTCTTCGTCACGGTAGCGGGTGACGTCCTCGAAGCTCACGCCCACGATGTCGAGCGGCACCAGGGGATGCGCGACGGCGGCACCCGGGAATCCCAGCATGAACACGAGCGGTCCGTGCGTCGCGGCGAGCTGCACCTGATCGATGCGGAAGGGGATCGTGTCCACCGGCTGGTCCGTCAGGTTGACCACCATCCGGCCGCTCACCGAGACCGGGATCGCGGGCAGTGAATCCCCGATCGTCATTTGCACGACGCCGGCCGACTGGGCGGGCTTGAGGGCGATCAGGCTTCTCGCGGGGAGGCGGATCGGGTCGATGCTGATGCTGCCGCTCTCGGGGCGAACGGCCTCGAGGTACAGCGACGCCGTGGGGACGGTGCGCGCCGGCTTCTTGTCCACCGCGGGAAGAGAGACTTCCTCGAGTCCGTTGAGCCCGAGCGACGTGAGGATGAGCGCCCGCTCCCACGGCGCCACCGCGCTCGCGGTGCGCAGCCAGACTCCATCGGCGCGGATGTCGGCGTGGACCGGTGCGCGCGCGACTTTCGCGGAGCCCTTCGACAGGACGACGGCGCCCAGCGCCAGCAGCAGCACCAGGTTTGCCGCCGCGAGGAGGACGCGGGTCTGTGGCGCTGCCCGGCGCCGCGGTGCCCGGCCACGCCCTTCGAGTGCCTCGAGGAATTCCTCGACGCGCTGAAACCGCTCGCCGGGCTTCTTCGCCATCGCCCGGTGCACCGCCGCCGAAATGCGCGGCGGGATGTCGGGGCGGACGGTGCGCGCTTCGGGGACCGGTGTCGTGAGGTGCTGGCTCAGCACGGCGTAGATCGAATCGCCGGTGAAGGGCAGCTGCCCCGTGAACAGCTGATAGGCGAGGACGCCGAGCGAGTAGATGTCCGAGCGGGCGTCGACCGACGGATCCGCGGTGGCCTGCTCGGGGCTCATGTAGTACGGCGTTCCCATCACCATCCCGGTGGCGGTGAGCCCCGGCCCACTCGGGCCCGCGCCCGTCTGCCCGGTCTTGGCGATGCCGAAATCCATCAGGAGGGGGAGCCGTTTCGGTCCCTCGAGCATGATGTTGTCGGGCTTGATGTCGCGGTGCACAAGCCCGACGGCGTGCGCTGCGGAGAGGGCGCCTCCCACCGATCGCAGGATCTGCTCCGCCTCGTCGACGGCAAGGCGGCCGTGCTCTCGCAGGTACTCGGTGAGTGTGACGCCCGAGACGAACGGCATCACGAGGAAGATCAGGTCGTCCTGGTCGCCGATCGAGTAGACCGGCACGATGTTGGGGTGGCGCAGCGCCGCCAGGGCCTGCGCTTCGCGCTCGAACCGCTCCACGAACCCCTGTGCGGTGACGAGCTCGCGGCGCAGCAGCTTGACGGCGACGTCACGGCGCAGCCGTACGTCGCGGGCGCGGTACACCACGCCGAAGCCTCCCTCACCGAGCCGGGCGCCGAGCTCGAACCCGCCGCCCAGAGCCGCCTGCAGCTTGTCGCGCAGCGCATCGGGTTCCTGCGTCTCGCCCAAAGTCCGCCCCGCCTGTCGTGCCTCACCACCTGACTCCCGCTCCCTGTCGGCGATGAGCGACGTCGGCGAGTCCACCTGTTGCACCTCGCCCCCGCGCGCTTTCTCTCCGTCGGGAGCGGGGGGAAAGCGGGCGGCGCCGATGAGGGACGTGGGCAGCTCCGACCCGCAATGCGGGCAGACCAGTGCGTCCGCGGGGACCTTGCGGCTGCACGCAGGGCAGGCGCGGGCTACCTGGGGCATTCAGCGGCGGCCGGGATGAGCAGCAGATACTCGTGCGAGTAATTCCCGCGGGGACTCAACGTGGCCGAGATCTTCAATGAGTAGATCCCCGGCTTGGCGAGATCGGAGCGTTTCAGCGTAACGAGGACCGGAGAGCCGGCGGGATAGAACCCGCGGTTCAGCGCCGAGTCGTTCTTGATCACGCGCAGCACCGCGCCCGTCGAGTCGAGCAGCGTCAGACCGACCAGCACCTCGGTCAGCCGCGTCTCCGTCGAGAACGCGAGCTGCAGCGGACCGCAGGAGTTGGCGGCGCCCTTCTGGGTGATCGCGACCGGCACGTAGGCGACGCGGCGCCGGCCGGCGACGGTGACGCGCGTCCACCCCAGCACGCCGAGGTCGCTCTTGCCGAGCCGCTCGGAGCTCAGGATGCGGTTGGGCCAGCGGTACACCGAGTCGCTCGCCGCCGCCCTGGTATCCATCCGGTAATAGCGTCCGGCCTTGATCGTCTCGGCGCGGAGCTGGACGCCCGAGTCGGGGCGCGCGGTCCAGTGAATGACGAGCGGGTCGTCCGACTCGAGATCGTACTTCTCGAACGTCTCGGTGAACGAGGAGAGGAACATGGTGGTCCCCGCCACCTGGCGGGCGTACACGCCCTCGCAACGATCGCCGCGGGCCTGGTAGCCGTTCACGGGGGCGGCGAGCTGCACCAGGCCCGAATCGCAGGCGGGCCTGGCCGGGGTTGCCTGGGCCGCGAGCGCCGACGCACCCACGACCAGCCACCCCCCAATGACGCACGCGCGTCGGAGAAGCACGCTGCTACTCCTTCATGGTTTGCTGGGATG
>DATDFP010000437.1:0-3328 GCA_036522535.1 Gemmatimonadales bacterium | reverse complement strand
CTCTCCGGCACCCGCTCGGCCGCCACGCGCCTGATGCGCCGCAAATCGTCCAGCAGCAGCGCGTGCTCGGGGTCAGCCGCGAGCCAGTCGCGTACCGCCTGCGCGTCTGCGGCCGACGCTTCGCCGGCCAGATAACGGTCTAGCAGGAGATAGAGACGGTCGTCGTCCATGCCCCCTATAACGGGGGAGTGGCCTCATAACCCCCAAGCGCACGTCTTCAGGAAGCCCTGACGACTTGCAGCTGGAGTCTGGTGACCGCTCACAACTTGGCCTCCTGCTTCCCCCACATCCTCGGCACGATTCGCAACAAACCGAAGCCACTCACCAGGAAGACGGCCGCCCACAGGATCGCCTGCGGCGTCCGCCCGTACAGCGCGCTGCCGGTGCCGAACAACGCGGAATAGATGAACGCGCACCCGAACGCCCAGCCGAGCAAGGAATGGGGCAGGCTGTCCGGCGAGGAGGCCAGGCCGGCCTCATGGCGGATCGACTCCCAACCAGGTCCGGCCGGACGCACCAGTTTATAGAAGGAGAGCAGCGTCGTTCGATCGGTCGGTGGCGTGAGGTAGGCGACCGCCACCCACACGACGGTCGTGGAGGCGACCGTGAGGATGAGCGAGATGTGCCCCGGCACCGCGTGGCCTGCCCTGGCGGCGATCGCGAATCCGAGCGCCACGAGGAACGAGCTGACCATCGCGGCCACCTCGCACCAGGCGTTGACGCGCCACCAGAACCAGCGCAGCAGGTAGATCAACCCGGTCCCGGCGCCGACTGAGAGGATCAGATCGAAGGCCTGCTTCGAGGTGCTCAGGGCATAGGTCGCGAGCGCGGCGACGATCATGAGCAGGGCCGTCGTGAGACGGCCCACGAGCACGTAATGCTTTTCGCTCGCCCCTTTGTTCAGGAAGCGGCGATACAAATCGTGCACCAGGTAGGAGGTGCCCCAGTTGAGATGCGTTTCGATGGTCGAGCGGTAGGAGGCGAGCATACCGGCGATCATGAACCCCAGAAACGGCGCCGGGAGGAAGCGGTACATCGCCGGATACGCCATGTCGTTCCCGATGAGGCCGGGATCGATGTAGGGATAGGCCCGAGCGATGTCGGACAGCTGCGGGTAAATCACCGTGGACGCAAGGGCAACGAGTATCCACGGCCATGGCCGCAACGCGTAGTGCATCGCGTTGAAGAGCAGCGTGCCCACCACCGCGTCCTTCTCCGTGCGAGAGGCGAGCATGCGCTGGGCGATGTAGCTCCCGCCCCCCGGCTCCGCGCCGGGATACCAGACCGACCACCACTGAATGGTCAGCGGGATGATCAATACCGACAGCGTAAGCCCCCAGTCGCCGAAATCGGGGATCAGCCGCAACCGCTTGGGGTCGATTTGCGCGATGAGGCCGGAGAGGCCGCCGACCTGCGGCTGGCTCAGTGCGAAGTACGCGAGGGCGAAGGTCGCGGTCATGGTGATGCCGAATTGAATCGAGTCGGTGACCAACACGCCCCACAGCCCGGAGACCGACGCAAAGAACACCGTCACCACGCCCATGAGCAGCAGCGTTTTCTCGAGGGGCCAGCCGAGCACGATGTTGGCGATCTTCGCGGCGGCGAGATTCACCGCCGCCATGATCACGCAGTTGAAGAACAGGCCGAGGTACACGGCGCGAAAGCCGCGCACGAAGCTCGCCGCCTTGCCCGAGTAGCGCAGCTCGTAGAACTCGAGATCGGTCAGCACGTTCGAGCGACGCCAGAGACGGGCGTAAAAAAACACCGTCAGCATCCCCGTCAGCAGGAACGACCACCACAGCCAGTTCTCCGCTACCCCACTCTCGCGTACCATGTTGGTGACGAGGTTCGGGGTGTCGGTCGAAAACGTGGTGGCCACCATCGAGACGCCGACCAGCCACCAGGGCGCGGCTCGGCCGGACGCGAAGAACTCAGTGGTGCTCTTGCTCGCACGCCGGAAGAAGAAGAGAGCGGGCAGAAACGACACCGCGATCGAGATGATCACGACAGTCCAGTCAGCGCTCGTCACGTGCATGGGGGAGTGCCTCCGAGAGTGGTCTCATTCTTCTTTTTTCTCTACCCGAGCGAGCGAGCCTGTCATCCTGAGCGCCGCAGGCGCGAAGGACCTGCTTGTGCCCGCCCAGCGGCGAAGGACCGGCTTCTTGGGCGACACGCGCGCGAGGGATCGCTTGAGCGTCCAAGGGCGAGGGAGCGTGCCCAAGCAGGTCCTTCGCTCGCGCGCGTGCGCGCTCGCTCAGGATGACAGCGCCGCGCGGTTACGATAGAAAAGAAATGATGATGGGGGGCGAAGGATCACCCCCAGAGCCGCTCCGGGTACTCGCCCGCGGCCACCAGCTGCCGCAATGCGGCCGCGACGCGCGGCCGGTCGTCCGGGTACGTCACGCCCAGCCAGCGGGCGCGCGTGGCCAGCAGCCGCACCCGCGCCTCGCCCCGGCGCACGGCATCCCGGATCGCATGTGAGATCAGGAACTCGCCCTGCGCCCCAGCACCGCCCTGGCGCAGAAACTCGGCGAACCCGCGCCGCAACACGGTGAACACCGCCGGGGTGAAAACCCAGAGGTTCATCGACACGAGCGCGTCGCCCGACAGCTGCACCGGCCGGCCGTGAGCATCGGTCCCTGCGTACGTGTCGTCGTCCGTGCGTCGGATGTCCACGACCTCCTCCACGGTTTCGAGCCACCCATCCCCATCGGCTTGGCACACCGCGCGGTTCACGCCGCCGGCGGCGCTCAGCGTGTCGCGCAGCGGGTACGCGATGATGGCGAAGCGCTCGGGAGCTTCGCCTCCAGGCCCAGCGAGGAACTCCGCCGCTCGCGTGAAGGCGTCGCGGCCATAGAAGTCGTCCGCGTTCACCACCGCAAACGGGCTCCTGACCGCGGTTGCCGCCGCCAGCACTGCATGGCCTGTGCCCCACGGCTTGGTACGCGCCGCCGGCATGGTCAGGCCGGCGGGGAGGTCGTCGAGCCGCTGGCTGGCGACCGTCGCGTCGATCCGGTCGAACGCGGTCGCGAGCTCGGGCCGGGTGACTACGACGACCGTTCCAAAGCCCGCGCGCCGCGCGTCGTAGATGCTGTAATCGAGCAGCGTGGCGCCGGAAGGCCCGACCGGCTCGATCTGCTTGGGTCCGCCGTAGCGGCTGCCGACGCCGGCCGCGAGGATGACGAGCGCCGGCCTCACGACCGGCTCGACGCCCGCTGGGTCCTCGCGTGCGCGACCACCCGTGGCACCCCTTCGCCGAGCGGCACCGACGCGCCCCAGTCCCAGAGGCGCCGCGCCGCCGCGGCGTCGAGACAGATCCGCGCGATGT
>DATDFP010000436.1:0-27679 GCA_036522535.1 Gemmatimonadales bacterium | reverse complement strand
CGTGTCCGCACCACCGGTGGTCGTGGAGGTTGCCGCCGGAGGCACCGCGGTCGCCGCCCTCGCGACGCCGGGTCCGGCGGCGGCGCACCGCATGCTGTGTCCGCACGACCCCTGGGCGAAGACGGGCGCGATCCTCGGGCTGGTGCACGACGCGACCGATGGCAAGCCCCTGCCTAACGTCACGGTGACCGCTCACTGGACGATCTACGTACTCGGCCCAGGGACTGTCCGCACCGAGCCGGGCACGGCCGCCGCGCGATCGGACGGGGCCGGCCGCGTGCTGGTGTGCAATGTCCCGACGGACGTCGCGGTGCTCCTCCAGGGAAAGGCGGGCGAGGGCCCGGTTGGGATGGTGCTGGTCGATCTCGCCGGGCGTGCCTTCGGGCGCGCCGCCCTGGATCTGGCCGTGGCGGCCGCCACCGGCGCCGTCACCGGCGTCGTGCGAAACCGGAACGGCTCGGTCATCGCGGGAGCGACGGTGCTGGCGGTCGGCACGGATAGGCGAACTCAGGCAGACGAGCTCGGGGGGTTCACGCTCCGAGACGTCATGGCGGGCCCTCGTATCGTCGAAGCTCGCGCGATCGGCTATCCTCCCGGACGGGCCCAGACCACCATCCGGCCCGGCCTGACGCAACGCGTCGAGATCGTCGTGGGCGACTCGATCCCCGTCCTCGATCCGGTCACGGTGGAAGGACGCTACGAGCCCTATCTGACGCGGGTCGGTTTCGAGCGCCGCCGCAACACGGCGCAGGGGCACTTCCTCGACACGACGGACATCAAGAGCGCGGGCGCCGTCCAGTTCGAGGAAGTGTTCCGGATGGTGCCAGGCGTACGGCTGCTGCCCAATGGATCGAGCTATCTGGTCGAGCTGCAGCGTGGGCAGGGTCAGATCCTCAATCCGGCGCTCGCCAACTACTGCCCGCCGCTGTACTTCATCGACGGCGTGTACTTCCCTCTGCCGCCGATCCAGACCCCGTCGGTGCCGTTGGTCCCGGAGGAGATTCTCGCGATCGAGATCTACTCCAACATGTTCAGCGCCCCCATTCAGTACCAGCGGCTGGACAGCGGGTGCGGTGTGATCCTGGTGTGGACGAAGCGAGGCCTCCCGAAGCGAAGCCGCTAATGGTTGCGGGGTGTCCGTAGCGCGGTCATATTCTGCCGCGTTTACCGCAAAGCGACATGCGTGAGTACGGCCGTCCCCATGTCGTATGCCACAGCGGTGCGCTCCTCGTTTCTCCTCGGGAAGCCCGCTCCCGCGCGCAGTACGCGTGCGCGGCAGCGCGTCGTTTCGCTCCGCCCTGGCGAGCTCCATCCGGCCGCATCCATCCCCAGAAAGAGAGGCAGGGCATGACGAGACCGTTGCTGCTGGCGGCAGCCCTTCTCGCGCTTGGCCTGGCCCCGGCGCGGGCCTCTGCCCAGGGTCGCGAGGTGACGGGCCGCGTGACACGCACATTGGGCCAGGTGCCGGTGGGATTGGCGACGATCACCGAGGTCGGTGGGCAGGGCGTCGCCCAGTCGGGGGCCGATGGCGACTTCCGCATCACGGTCGCGCCCGGCGACGTGCGACTCCTGATCCGCGCCATCGGCTACCAGCGGAAGGAAGTGACGGTGAAGGCCGGCGAGTCGAACGTGACGGTGACCCTCGACGAAGATCCGTTCAAGCTGGAGGCGGTCGTGGTGACGGGTCAGGCGACGACGCTCGAGCGCCGCAACGCGACCACGGCGACCGTGCAGGTGACGAACGACGAACTCACCAGGGCTCCCGCGCAGTCGCTGGAGCAGGCGATGCAGGGCAAAGTCCCGGGCGCAACGATCTCGATGAACAGCGGCGCTCCGGGCGGCGGCGCACAGGTGCAGATCCGGGGAGTCACGTCGATTCTCGGAAATGGCCAGCCGTTGTTCGTGTTGGACGGGGTCATCATCTCGAACGACGCCATTTCCGACGGCGCCAACAGCGTGACGGGCGCCGGCTCCCGCTCGAGCCCCTCCGGCATCGGGGGCATTCAGGATGCGCTGGTGAACCGGCTCGCGGACCTGAACCCGGCCGAGATCGAGTCGATCGAGGTGCTCAAGTCGGCGGCGGCCACCGCGATGTACGGCTCCCGCGCTACCAACGGCGTCGTCATCATCCGGAGCAAGCGGGGTACCGGCGGCGTCCCGCGGTTCAACCTCACGAGCCGCATCGGTCGGAGCACGGCCTACCGGCTGCTCGGGACCCGGCAGTTCACGACCGTCACACAGGTGGCGGAGCTGCCGTACGGGAATGGGTCGACGGGAGTGGCCCAGATGAACGCGCTTTACCCCAGCGGGCAGATTCCCTTCACGCACGATTACGAAGACGAGTTCTACAGCAACAGCCACCCGTCCTACGAGGTGACCGGCAGCTTCAGCGGCGGCACGGCGGCGACACAGTACTACGTGAACCTGACCTCGCGCGACGAGGTCGGCACCGCGCCGCGGACGGGCGCCCGCCTCTACGCGCTCCGGACCAACGTCGACCAGTCCTTCCTCGAAGGGAAGATCAAGGTCAACGTGGGGCTCAACGTCACCCGCAACAGCCTGAACCGCGGACTTTCGAACAACGATAACACCTGCACCTCGCCGATCTACTGTTTCGCCTACACCCCTGGCGTGATCAACCTCGACTCGCTGGACGCGACCGGGACGTACGTGCGGAACCCGTTCAACGGGGGCGGCTCGACGGTGTCGAACCCGTTCGAGACCTTCCAGTACCTGCGTGTCAACGAGCTGGTGTTCCGCCAGATCGGGACGCTCGGCGCATCGTGGGCGGTGTTGAGCCGGGGTCCGCACCAGATCTCGGTGACGGCCACCGGCGGCTTGGATCGCGCTCAGGTCTCGGGCGATCTCTTTTCACCGTCGTTCCTCCAGTACGAGAGTCCGACCGCCACCGATGGCTTTTCCGGACGCGCCGTACGGACCGAAGGCAACATCTTCAATTACAACCTTTCGGTGCTCGGCACCTGGAACTATCAGCCGTGGAACGGCATTTCCTTCACAACCACGGGCGGCTTCTCCTGGGCCTCACAGTACAACCGTGTGCTGCGGGACCGCGCCCGCGGCCTCCTGCCGGGCGTCGAGACCACCAACAGCGGCACCCTGCGCGACGGCTCGGACAGCGTGTATGCGGACTTCCGGAACATTTCGCTCGACGCGAGCGAGCAGGTTCAGGCGCTGAGCGAGCGGCTGACGCTCGGCGGCGGCATTCGGGCCGACCGCTCCAGCGCCGACGGCGATCGGCGCAAGTACTATCTCTTCCCGCGCGCGTCGGCCTCCTACCGGTTCACGGACCTCGGCGATCTCTTCAACGAGGTCAAGCTCCGGGGCGGGTGGGCCCGCACGGGCAACCGGCCGCGCTATGGAGATCGGGACCTGTTGCTGCGCACGGGCAGCAACATCGGCGGCACAGCAACCCTGGTGCAGGCCACCGTGGCGGGCAACGCCGATATCAAGCCCGAGACGCTCACCGAGATCGAGGCGGGCGCCGATGTGACGTTCTTGAGACGGCGTCTCCAGTTCGAGGGCACGGGGTACAGGCGGAAGATCACCGACCTGCTCCTCCAGCCGGCCACGATTCCCTCCGGCGGGCTCACGAACCTCGTCGTGAACGGCGGGGAGTTGTCGAACATCGGGCTCGAGCTGGGGTTGAGCGCGGCGGCGGTCCAGAGTCGCGACGTGGACCTGACTCTGCGGGCCACCTTCGCCAAGAACAAGCAGGAAATCAAGAACCTGCCGTCGTTCGTGCCGCGCTTCCCGGCGCCGGGATCGTTCGGCGCGGCCTTCGGGCGCAACTATATCAGCCCCGGTGGGCGGACGACCTGGGTCTGGGGCAACGTCCCCCTGGACGCCAACGGCAATCCCCTCCCGATCGGCACGCTCATCACCGACCCCTCCGCCGTCGCGGCCACCCGGGACACGGTCGCCGGGGACGCGAACCCGGACTTCGTGATGGCTTTCTCGAGCTCGCTGCGGTGGAAGCGGCTTACGCTCGCCTGGACGATGGATTGGCGGAAGGGGGGCGTCGTGGCCGACATGACCCGTACGCTCTGGGACGAGGGCGGGACGTCGCGGGATTACGACGACCCGATCACCCGGGAAACAATGGGAGACGGATGGGACCTCAACGCGCCCGCCACCTACAAGCTTGGGAGCGTCACGTACCCTTACACCCAGGGCTCGTTCCGCTACAACTCGTGGTCGAACGGCAGTGACGTGCGCGCCTACCTCGAGAATGGCACCTACGTCCGGGTGCGAGACATCTCGCTGAGCTACGAGGCGCCGAGCGGCGTGGTCCAAGAGCTCGGGGCTCGCTCGCTCCGCGTCACGTTCCAGGCGCGCAACCCATTCGTGTTCACGCACTACTGGAGCTTCGATCCGGAGTACAACAACTTCGGCGCGACGAACCTGAACCGCTTCATCGATTTGGCGCCTTACCCCTCTAACCGTCAGTTCTTCCTGTCCGTGAACGTGGGTTGGTGACCGATGAGACCCAACACGACGCGATCCCAACCCACTGTCCCCGAGAGGAGACCGACCATGCTGCGCAAACTCAGCGGCATGATGGCCGCGGTTGCCGCCACGCTCGGTGCCTGCAGCCTCGACCTCACGAATCCCAACGCGCCCACTCAGTCGGGCGCGCTTACCAACCCCCGGGACGCGGCGAGCCGCGAAATCGTCGGGGTGCTCGCAACCTACCGGGACAACCGGGCCGACCAGATTCGATCCTTCGGCAGCTTTGGACGCGAGACTTATTACATGTTCATCACGGACGGCCGGTTCATCACCGGCCCCTACCGCGACTGGAAGCAGAACAACGCCTTCGAAGCAGGCACGCAGTGGGCGGGACGGTATGGCAACTATCGCAACGCCTACGCGGCGATCAAGCTCGTCAACAGCACGTCGGCCCTCACGCCGGCGGAAAAGGCGGGAGCGTTGGGTGTGCTGAACACGTTCATCGCGCTCGACATACTGCACGTGACCGAGGCGCGCGGAGCGATCGGCGCCGTGGTGGACATGACGGACGACGTGAACGCCGTTCTTCCGATCGTCAGCGAGGATTCGGCGTACAAGTGGATCACGGCCAAGCTCGACGAAGCCAAAGGAAACCTCGACACCGCGGGCGCTTCGTTCTTCTTTCCAATGCACGCCGGCTTCAGCGCGGGCGGCGTGGCCGCCAACACACCGGCCGGGTTCGGGCAGTTCAACCGCGCCCTCAAGGCGCGCGTGGAAGCGAAGCGCGGCTCGCTGGGCTGTGCGTCCTGCTACGCCACGTCATTGACCGCGCTCGGCGGAACCTGGATCTCCGATCTCACCGCCGCGAACCGCGATCTGGGCGTGTACGTGATTTACTCGACCGCCTCGAATGACCTCTTGAACACGGTTTCGTTCGCGGTGAACCGCGACCTGTACGTCCACCCGCTCATCGATTCGATCGCGGGCGTCCGCCTGGACGACCGGTACCGCCGCAAGGTGGCGATCATTGGCTCCGCGTGCACGACGCCCTACAACTCCAGGACGGAGGTCGGCGTCACCGGAACGAATCAACCCTGCACGTATGCCACAAACGTGGCGCCGATCCCGATCATCCGAAATGAGGAGCTGGTGCTGCTCCGGGCCGAGGCGCGCTGGTTCACGGGGGATCAAGTCGGCGCGTTGGCCGACCTCGCAGCGGTGCGGGCGAGTTCAGGCGCCACCAACGGCGGCACTGCCGCCGTCAAGTTCCCCGCGCCGACGAGCGACGACGAGTTCGAGGAGGAGCTCCTGCTGCAGCGGACGCTGTCGTTGTTCCAGGAGGGGCACCGCTGGGTGGATTACCGCCGCTTCAACAAACTCGCGGAGCTCGGCACGCTCGGCCAGGACGTCACCGCGGGCTTCACGGTGGCGCCCTATAGCGTGCTCCCGACCCAGGAATGCGATTCCCGGAAGCGCGCCGGCAACCCCGGCGGGATCCCGCGCAGCTGTCCAGGTGGGGCTCCGTGATCCCGGGCCAGCCGAAGCAGCGCTGACGCAGAGCGTAGTAGACGACAGCGCCCGGGGATCGCTCCCGGGCGCTCGTCGTTACCGGCTGCCGCGAAGTAGGGGCGCAGCATGCTGCGCCCCTACACCACAGCCGGAATGGTGCCCGGCCGCCCTCAGATGGGCCGGAACAGCTCCCGGAGCTCGAGCGTGAAGGGACGCGCCGCTCCGGCCGGTAGCCAGACCAGCCGTTCCCGCTCCACCACGGGGAGGTCGGCGTCGAAACCGAGGCAAGTGTCGTGCATGCCACGAGCCGAGCCTTGCCGTCCCCCCCCACCGGAGCTATATGGAGGTGAAGCCCTTCGCTCGGAGCCCCTTCATGTCGCCGGTCCGCCCCTTGCGCCCCGTCGCTCTCCTCTTCCTGCTCGGCGCGGTCGCCTGCACCATCCGCGTGATCCAGCCCGCTCCGTCCGCGGCGCCGGGTGGCGGCCCGAAGCCCGACAGCACCAAGAGAGACGTCCCCTGGAAGCCCTTCGCCGAGGTGACCAAGGACGCCCGGGTCATGACCGGGCTGTTTACGGCCTACCTGAAGCGCGAGAACGCGTACCTCTCGCTCCGGCCCGACCAGCTCGACCACGACTATCTGATGGTCACGGAGCTGTCGCAGGGGATCGGCGAGCTCGGGATCGACGGCGGCAGCGATGTCCGATCCGACCTGATCCGCTTCCACCGGAGCGGCGATCACGTGGAGCTGTGGGTCGTGAACCCCTACGTCACGGCGACGCCGAACACCCCCATGGCGCGGACCGTGGCGTACTCGTTCGGGCACTCCGTAGCCCAATCACTTCCGATCGCCGGTGTCCGCGATACCACGAATGAGATCCTCGTCGACCTCGCCCCGTTCCTGGTGTCGGACTGGGCGGACCTGGGCGGGTTCTTCCAATTCCTGTCGCAGTTCATGCCCGCGCAGGCCCCGGGACCGGCGTTCGACAAGGAGCGCTCGAGCTTCCAGTCGCTGCACGTGTTCCCGACGAACGTCGAGGCCGAGGCGCGGCTGACCTTCCGGACGAGCCGGAGCCTCGGGTTGGACATGGTGCCGGACTACCGGTGGATTCCCGTGGGAGTGCACTATTCGATCCTCGAGCTGCCGGCCAGGCCGATGCGCCCGCGGCACGCCGACGACCGCGTCGGATACTTCGTCTCCGCGATGAAGAACTTCTCGCGGGACACCGCGGAGACTTTCTTCGTCCGGTACGTGAACCGCTGGCGGCTCGAGAAGAAAGACCCGAGCGCCGCCGTGAGCGATCCCGTGAAGCCGATCACCTACTATCTCGACCGCACCATTCCGAACGAGTGGCGGCCCTACGTGCGCGAGGGGATTCTCGAGTGGAACCGGGCGTTCGAGGAGGCCGGCATCCGCAACGCCATCCAGGTGCTGGACGCGCCGGACGACTCGCTGTGGAGCGCCGAAGACGCGCGCTACAGCACCGTGCGCTGGATGGCCAACAACCGGTTCATCTATGCGATCGGCCCGTCCGACGTGGACCCCCGCACGGGGGAGATTCTCAACGCCGACATCCTCATCGCCGCGTCCTGGATCCAGGCGTGGCAGGGCGAATACCGGGAGTACGCCGGGCCGCAGGCGATGATCCACGAGGTGTTCCTCGAGGACTCGTTGCTGCGCGCGGACCCGGGCGGCGGTCGCTTCCAGCGGCTCTGCTCGTACGGCTCCGGCATGGCGCACGAAGGCACCTTGCTCCGGGCCACGCTCGCGGCTTCGGGGGTCATCCCGCCCGGCGCAGCCGTACCGCGCGAGTTCATCGGCCAG
The DNA here is from genome assembly GCA_036522535.1 of Gemmatimonadales bacterium. GTDB lineage: Bacteria > Gemmatimonadota > Gemmatimonadetes > Gemmatimonadales > GWC2-71-9 > AG12. The sequence continues at coordinate 19,878 of DATDFP010000436.1, read as the reverse complement.
GCGTTGAAGGAGCTCGTGATGCACGAGGTCGGTCACACGCTGGGCCTGCGCCACAACTTCCGGGGCACGGCGACCATCCCCATGGAGAAGCTGTTCGACCGCGCCTATACCGCTACGCACGGCACCTCGGCGTCGGTGATGGACTACAACCCCCCGGCCATCGCGCTCGATCGCAGCAAGCAAGGCGACTACTACTCCCGCACGATCGGCACCTACGACCGGTGGGCGATCAAGTATGGCTACGCTTCGGTGGGCGGAGATTCACCCGACGCCGAGCTTCCGGGTCTCCGGGCCATCGCCGTGCGGGCCGCCGATCCCGACCACCTGTACGGCACCGACGAGGACGCCGGGTTCGCCGGGTTCGGTCTCGACCCGACGACCACCCGCTACGACCAGACGGCGGATCCCCTGGCGTGGGCCAGAGACCGCGCCACGCTGGTCAACCGGCTGTTCGACTCCCTCGAGACACGGCTGATCGGGCGCGGCGAGGGCTATCCGCGCCTGCGACACGGGTTCGCGGACCTGCTGTTCGAGCGCTGGTACGCGACGCTCGTGACGACGAAGTATCTCGCCGGGGCCTACACGTCGCGCGACCACCAGGGTGACCCGAACGGCCGGGCGCCATTCGTCGCGGTTTCGGCGGCGCGCCAGCGCGAGGCCCTGGCGTTCATCGCCGAGGCCGGTCTGAGTGAGAACGTCTATCGCTTCCGGCCCGAGCTCTTGAACAAGCTCGCCCCGGAGCGCTGGTGGCACTGGGGGACCAATCCCTTCGCCGAAGGGCGGATCGATTTCCCGCTGCACGATTGGGCGCTGGCCTTGCAGGGGACTCTGGTGCGGCTGCTGACCGACCCGCAGGTGCTCTCGCGCGTGCGGGACGCCGAGCTGCGGGCGCAGAGCCGCAACGAGGTGGTCACGATCCCAGACATCCTGACGGCCCTGACGGCCAGCATCTGGGCGGAGGCGGGCTACGGCGGATCGCAGCGCGCCCGGAACACCACCTCGATCCGCCGCGATCTCCAGCGGCTGTACCTCGACCGGCTGCTGCGGATGGTGGTGACTCCCGAGCCGGGCACGCCCGAGGACGCGCGTACGGTGGCGCGGGCCACGCTCGCCGGCCTGAGCGCCGACCTCGGTCGGGCGCTCGTGCCCGCGAACGAGCTCGACGCGTACACCCAGGCGCACTTCGCCGACTCGCGCCAGCGCATCCAGCAGGCCCTGAACGCGCAGGTAGTGCAGCCACTCGGGTCGAGGTCGCCGACCCGCTAGTCCGCCTCCACCTCCTCAGGGAACGGACTCGGCACCGCGCCCGGGACCGGCTCCGTCGGCGGGGGGGGCGGCTGGAAGCCCTCCGGCGGCTCGATCTCGATCTCGTGGTAGCGGTAGATCCCGGTCCCCGCCGGGATGAGATGCCCGATGATGATGTTCTCCTTGAGCCCCAGGAGGTCGTCCCGGGCGCCACGGATCGCCGCGTCGGTCAGCACGCGCGTGGTCTCCTGGAACGACGCCGCCGAGATGAACGACTGCGTCGTGAGGCTCGCCTTCGTAATGCCGAGCAGCAGCGGCTCGCGCACGGCGGGCTTGCCGCCCTTCTTCTGGACGCGCTCGTTGGTCTCGCCGAACGTGAGCTTGTCCACGTGCTCGCCCTCGAGGAACTCGGTGTCGCCGGGCTCCATCACGCGCACCTTCTGCAGCATCTGGCGCACGATGATGCCGATGTGCTTGTCGTTGATCTTCACGCCCTGGAGCCGGTAGACCTCCTGCACTTCGTTGAGCAGGTACTCCTGCACCGCACGCGGCCCCTTGATCCGCAGGATGTCGTGCGGATTGACCGGTCCCTCGGTGAGGCGGTCGCCCGCCCGGACCCGGTCGCCCTCGTGGACGCGCAGGTGCTTGCCCGCCGGCACCTCGTAGAGCTGCGGCTCGCCCTGCTCCGGGTGAACATAGATCTCGCGCTTGCCGCGCTTGATGTCGCCGAAGCGCACTGTGCCGTCGATCTCGGAGATCGTGGCCGGGTCCTTGGGCCGCCGCGCCTCGAACAGCTCGGCCACCCGCGGCAGGCCGCCCGTGATGTCGCGCGTCTTGTACGCCTCGCGCGACACCTTGGCCAGCACCAGACCCGCGTGCACCTCCTGGCCGTCCTCGACCGCGAGCTGCGCCCCCTCGGGGATGACGAAGTCGCGGAGCCGCTTCTCCTTCTCGGCCTTTTTCTGGATGATCTCGATATGGGGGTGCAGCTTCTTCTCCCGGTCCTCGATGATCACCCGCTGGCGCCGGCCGGTGAGCTCGTCCAGCTCTTCGCGGACCGTCTCGTCCTCCACGATGTCCACGAAGCGCACCACGCCCGCTACGTCCGTCATGATCGGGTTGGTGTAGGGGTCCCAGGTGAACAGCACGGCGTCCCTCGCGACCTTCTGGTCGTCCTGCACTATGAGCGTGGCGCCGAGCGGCACGTGGAAGCGCGAGTAGACGGACAGTTCGCCCTTTTCCTTTTCGCCGGCGCCGTGCTTCGCGGCCTTGAGGACGAGCTCCCCTTCGTAGCTCGTGACGACCCTGGTGCGCTCCGGGGTCTCGACGAACGCGAGCCGGTCGCCGTATTCGATAACACCGTCCACCTGGGTCTTGCGCACGGTCTGCTCGGCGATGCGCGCCGCCGTGCCGCCGATGTGGAAGGTCCGCAGCGTGAGCTGCGTGCCCGGCTCGCCGATCGACTGCGCGGCGAGGATGCCCACCGCCTCGCCCAAGTCCACCATGTCCATGGTGGCGAGGTTACGACCGTAGCACATCCGGCACACGCCGCGTTTCGCCTCGCAGGTGAGGACCGAGCGGATCTTCACGGCCTCGATCCCCGCGGCCTCGATCCTCTGGGCGCTGTCTTCCTCGATCAACTCGCCGGCCTCGACCAGCACCTTGGGCCGGCCGTCCTCGTCCAGCTCGTGCGGGTCCAGGACCTCCTCGAGCGCCACGTTTCCCACGAGGCGCTCCTTCAACGGTTCGATGATGTCCTCACCCTCCTTCAGCGCCGACATCTCGAGCCCGAGGATGGTGCCGCAGTCCTCCTCGGTGACCGTCACGTCCTGCGCCACGTCCACGAGCCGCCGCGTGAGATAGCCCGCGTCCGCGGTCTTGAGCGCCGTGTCGGCCAGCCCCTTGCGCGCCCCGTGCGTCGAGATGAAGTACTCGAGCACGGAGAGGCCCTCGCGGAAGTTCGACTTGATCGGGCTCTCGATGATCTCGCCGATACCGCCCGTCAGCTTCTTCTGCGGCTTGGCCATCAGGGCGCGCATCCCTGCGAGCTGGCGGATCTGGTCCCGCGACCCGCGGCTCCCGGAGTCGAACATCATGAACACGGGGTTGAAGCCGCCCTTCGCCCGCTGCATCGTCTTGACCATCGCGTCGGCGATGTCGTTGTTGGCGTGCGTCCAGGCGTCGATCACCTTGTTGTAGCGCTCGCCGAAGGTGATCTGGCCGGTAGCGTACGCCCGCTGGAACCGCTCCACGCGTTGCTCCGCGTCGTGCAGCAGCGACGCCTTCTCGGCTGGGATCTCCAGGTCCTCGACGGCGATCGATACTCCGCCCATCGTCGCGTAGCGGAAGCCGAACTCCTTCAGGAGGTCGAGGAACTGCACCGTGGCCGCGAGCCCGGCCCGGCGGTAGCTCTCGAACACGAGGTCCGACAGGACCTTCTTGCGCATGACCGTGTTCTGGAAGCCCAGGTCACGCCGAAGCAGGTCGGGGACGATGCTGTTGAAGATCGCCCGCCCCGCCGTGGTCGGAATCCAGCGCGCGGCGTCGGCCGCACCGGCCGGCGGCTGGTACCAGTAGTGCAGCGCCGAGTGGTACTCCATGGGGCCGTTCGCCAGCGCCATCTCCAGCTCGGCCAGCGAGCCCACCCGGGGCGCTCGGGCCAGCGCCTGCTCGAAGTCGGCCGGCTCCTTCGTGAGGAAGTAGCAGCCCAGCACCATGTCCTGCGACGGCTCCGCCACCGGCCGGCCGTCCGAGGGCTTGAGGATGTTGTTCGACGAGATCATCAGCAGCCGCGCCTCGAGCTGCGCCTCGAACGAGAGGGGCAGATGCACGGCCATCTGGTCGCCGTCGAAGTCCGCGTTGAACGCGGCGCACACGAGCGGGTGGAAGCGGATCGCCTTCCCCTCGACCAGCACCGGCTCGAACGCCTGGATCCCCAGCCGGTGCAGCGTCGGCGCGCGGTTCAGGAGCACGGGATGGTCCTGGATGATCTCCTCCAGGATCTCGTACACCTCCGGTGACTCCTTCTCGACGATCTTCTTCGCCCGCTTCACCGTCTCGGCGATGCCCTTCTCCACGAGCTTATGGATGATGAAGGGCTTGAACAGCTCGACCGCCATCGCCTTGGGCAGGCGGCACTGGTGCAGCCGCAGCTCGGGGCCCACCACGATCACCGAGCGGCCGGAGTAGTCCACGCGCTTGCCGAGCAGGTTCTGGCGGAACCGGCCCTGCTTCCCCTTCAGCATGTCGGAGAGGGACTTGAGCGGCCGCTTGCCGCGGCCGCGGATCGCCTTGGAGCGGCGGCCGTTGTCGAACAGCGCGTCCACCGCCTCCTGCAGCATCCGCTTCTCGTTGCGGAGAATGACCTCGGGCGCCCGGTGCAGGATCAGCTTCTGCAGCCGGTTGTTGCGGTTGATCACCCGCCGGTACAGGTCGTTCAGGTCGCTGGTCGCGAAGCGCCCGCCGTCGAGCGGCACGAGCGGCCGCAGGTCGGGCGGGATGACCGGGATCACGTCCAGGATCATCCAGCGCGGGTCGTTGCGGCCTTCGCCGGCGTTGCCCGAGTTGCGGAACGCGTCGACGATCTTGAGCCGCTTCAGCATCTGCTTCTTGCGATGCTGGCTCGTCTCGGTGGCGACCGCCTCCCGCAGCTCGTCGGCGAGCTTGTCGACCTCGATGCGCTCGAGCAGCTTGCGGACCGCCGGCGCGCCGATGTCCGCCTGAAACTTCGCGTCGCTCTCCGCCTTCGCCTTGTTGCGCAGCTCGAGATAGCGGTCCTCGTCGAGCAGCTCCCGCTCCTGCACCTCCTGCTCGCCCGGCGCGATCACCACGTAGTTCGTGTAATAGATCACCCGCTCGAGATCCCGCAGCGTCATGTCGAGCAGGTTGCCCATGGGCGAGGGCAGGGTCTTGAAGAACCAGATGTGCGCCACCGGCACCGCGAGCTCGATGTGGCCCATCCGCTCGCGCCGCACCTTGGAGAGCGTCACCTCCACACCGCAGCGGTCGCAGATCACGCCGCGGTAGCGGATGCGCTTGTACTTGCCGCAGTGGCACTCCCAGTCCTTCACCGGACCGAAGATGCGCTCGCAGAACAACCCGTCGCGCTCCGGCTTGAAGGAGCGGTAATTGATGGTCTCGGGTTTCGTGACCTCGCCCCACGACCACCAGGTGCGCTGGCCCTGCAGCTCCAGACGCTCGCGGTCCTTGGAGTCCCTGGGGCCGCGGATCTCCTCCGGGGAGGCGATCCGAATCTGTATGTAATCGAAGCTCGAGCTCTTGGGCTCGCGGCCGCTCCGGAAATCGATCATTCTCGTCTCCCTCCCCTTACTCCTCGACGTCCTCGGTGGTGCCCAGGGTGACCTTCAAGCCCAGGGCCTGGAGTTCCTTCACCAGCACGTTGAAGGACTCGGGGATGCCGGGTTTCGGCAGGTTCTGCCCCTTCACTACGGCCTCGTACACGCGGCTGCGGCCGTTCACGTCGTCCGACTTGACGGTCAGGATCTCCTGCAGCGTGTGGGCCGCGCCGTAGGCCTCGAGGGCCCACACCTCCATCTCGCCGAACCGCTGGCCGCCGAACTGCGCCTTGCCCGCGAGCGGCTGCTGCGTGACGAGCGAGTACGGTCCAATGGACCGGGCGTGGATCTTGTCGTCCACGAGGTGCGACAGTTTCATCATATAGATCGAGCCGACGGTGACCTCCGAGGCGAACAGCTCGCCCGAGCGGCCGTCGCGCAGTCGCGCCTTGCCCCCGGGCGAGAGCCCCGCCGCTTTGAGCAGCTCGTTCACCGCCTGGTCCAGGCCGGCGTCCGACTTTGGGCCGAGCAGCGCCGCCAGCGCGGGGAAGCCCACGGCCTCGAGCACCTCGGCCGGCTTGTCGTGCTCGAGAAACGCCTGGGTCGCTTTCAGCCCCGCCTCGAGCCCCGCCTGCTCGGCCTTGCTCAGGCGCTCGGCTTCCCCGAGGCGCGCCTGGTGGAACCCCTGCTCGTCGCGGCGCCGCGCCAGCTCGCGCTCGGCCAGCTCCTTCGCCGCCGCCTTGAGGAAGTCCATGACCCGGTGGTACACGTCCCGCGTCTCCGGGGACAGGGCCCGGTTGCCCAGCACGCCGATCCCGGCGGTCGAGAGGTCCGGCCGGCCGCCGTTGGTGGACGGCAGGCGCCGCAGGTCCCGCACGATCTGGCGGACCATGTCGGGATCGAGCTCCGGCAACCGCACCGCGAGCCGCAGCGCGTCGGCCGCCCAGGTGAGCCCCGCGAGCCGGAGCAGCACGCCGATCTCCGTCTCATCGGCGCCCTGGAACACCGGGGTCTTCGCCTCGAAGCCCAGGATCCGCGCCGCCCACCCCAGGTGGGTCTCGAGGATCTGGCCCACGTTCATCCGCGAGGGGACGCCGAGCGGGTTCAGGACGATATCCACCGGGGTGCCGTCGGGGAGGAACGGCATGTCCTCCTCCGGCACGATCCGGGCGATGATGCCCTTGTTCCCGTGACGGCCCGCCATCTTGTCGCCCACCGAGATCTTGCGCTTCTCGGCGATGTAGACCTTGACCAGCTGGATCACGCCGGGCGGCAGCTCGTCGGGCTGGAGGATCTTGTCGATCTGGTCCTCGGCCTTCTCCTCGATCTTCGCGCGCTCGGCCTGCGCGGCGTCCAGCACGGCGCGGACTCGCTCGTTCACCGGCTTGTTGGAGACGCGGAGCGTCTTCAAGTCGACGTCGGCGAGGTTGATCTCGGCGAGCTGCGCCTTCGTGAGGCGGGTGCCCGCCGGGAGGAACTCCTCGACCGTGCCCGCCTTGAGCATCAAGCCCACTTCCTGGTTGGCGAGCAGGTCGCGCAGCTCGGCGAACATCGCCTCGGTGATCCGGGCTTTCTCCTCTCCCTCGAGCCGGCGCACCTCGCCGATGCGCTCGCCACGGTCCTTCTCGACGACCTGGTCTTCGATCCGCGAGAAGATCTTCACATCGATGACCACGCCCTCCATCCCCGGCGGCACCTTGAGCGAGGAGTCCTTCACGTCTTTCGCCTTCTCGCCGAAGATCGCGGTCAGGAGCTTCTCCTCGGGGGACAGCTCCGTCTCACCCTTGGGCGTGATCTTGCCCACCAGGATGTCGCCCGCCTTCACGTGGGCGCCGATGCGGACGATGCCGCGCTCGTCCAGGTCGACGAGCGACTCCTCGGCGACGTTCGGGATCTCGCGGGTGATCTCCTCCCGGCCGCGCTTCGTGTCGCGGACGTGGAGCTCGAGCTCCTGGATGTGAATGGACGAATACACGTCGTCCTTCACGAGCCGCTCGGACAGGACGATCGCGTCCTCGAAGTTGTGCCCGTACCACGGCATGAACGCGACCAGCACGTTCGCCCCCAGCGCGAGCTCGCCGCGCTCGGTCCCCGCCCCGTCGGCGATGATCTGCCCCGCCTGCACCTTCTGGCCCAGCTGCAGGAGCGGCCGCTGGTTGATGGCGGTGTCCTGGTTCGTACGCCAGAACTTCTTCAGGCGGTAGCGGTCGTGCTGCTTGAGCCGCGCCAGCGGGTGGTCGCCCGACTTCGCCTCCTCCTCGCCCGCGTCGATGATGATCTCATCGGCCGTGACGCGGGTGGCGACCCCCCCGCGCCGGGCCATCACGACGGCGCCGGAGTCGCACGCCACCTTCTCCTCGAGCCCCGTGCCCACGAGCGGCGCCTGGGGGAAGAGGAGCGGCACCGACTGCCGCTGCATGTTCGACCCCATGAGCGCGCGGTTGGCGTCGTCGTGCTCGAGGAACGGGATCAGCGCCGCGGCGATCGACACGAGCTGCTCCGGCGCCACGTCCATGAAATCGATCCTCTGCGGCGGCAAGAGCGGGTAGTCGTCCCGCTTGCGGCACAGCACCAGCTCGTCGGCGAAGTGCCCGTCCTCGGTGAGGCGGGCGTTGGCCTGGGCCACCGCGTAGTCCTCTTCTTCGGAGGCGGAGAGCCAGCGGACCTCGTCCAGCACGCGGCCGCTCTTCACGACCCGGTAGGGCGTCTCGACGAAGCCGAGGTCGTTGACGCGCGCGTAGGTCGAGAGGCTGGTGATCAGTCCGATGTTCGGGCCTTCCGGCGTCTCGATGGGGCACATCCGGCCGTACTGGCTGTAGTGCACATCGCGCACCTCGAACCCCGCCCGCTCGCGCGTCAGGCCTCCCGGCCCCAGCGCGCTCAGCCGGCGCTTGTGCGTCAGCTCGGCGAGCGGGTTCGTCTGGTCCATGAACTGGGACAGCTGGGAGCTCCCGAAGAACGCCTGGATCACCGCGCTCACCGTGCGCGCGTTCACGAGGTCGTCGAGCGTGATCCGCTCCGGGTCGTTGTTGATGCTCATCCGCTCCTTGATGAGCCGTGCCATGCGTGACAGGCCAACCGAGAACTGGTTCGCGATGAGCTCGCCCACCGAGCGCACCCGGCGGTTGCCGAGATGGTCGATGTCGTCGGTGGAACCGCGCCCCTCGCGCAACTCGATCAGGTACCGGATGATCGCGATGAAGTCGTCCTCGGTCAGGACCGTGACGTCCTTCGCCACGTTCACCTTGAGGCGCTGGTTGATCTTGTAGCGGCCCACCCGCCCCAGGTCGTAGCGCTTGGGATGGAAGAACAGCCGCTCCAGGGCCTGGCGCGCGGTCTCGAGGTTCGGCGCCTCGCCCGGGCGCAGCAGGGCGTAGATCTGCTCCAGCGCCTCGGCCTCGGTATGCGTCGGGTCCTTGAGCAGGGTGTGCTTGATGAGCGGCGACTCGCTCCGCCCCGGGGGCAGGAGCACGTCCACCTTGGCATGGCCCGCCTTGAGGAGCTTCTTCTTCAGGGTATCCGACACCTCCCGGCCCGCCTCGGCCAGGACCTCGCCCGTCTCGGGATCGGCGACGTCGAACGCCAGGACCGGCGCCCCCACGCGCTCGCGCGTGGTCGTCGGCTGCGCGTCCTCGCGCAGGTCGAGCGACGTGTAGCCCGCAAACACGGCGACCTTCTGGATGCCGGCGCGGCGGAACGCGTTGAAGCGCTCGAGCGTGAGCTCGTCGCCGACCTGCGCGAGCGGCTCGCCCTTCTTGTTCTCCGGGTCCGGGACGTCCGTCGCGAGCAGCGTGCCGAGCACCTCGCGCTTCTGGGCGCGCCCCTCGAGCTTGCCCGTGATGTCGATCTCCTTCGTGGCATAGAACAGCTTCAGGATGTCGGCGTTGGTCCCGTAGCCGAACGCCCGCAACAGCGCCGTGGCCGGGAACTTCTTCTTCTTGTCGATGTGCACGTAGATCACGTCGTGGATGTCGATCGTGAACTCGACCCACGAGCCCCGGAACGGGATGATGCGTGCCGAGAACAGCCGCTGGCCGTTGGGGTGGATGCTCTCCTCGAACACCACGCCGGGCGAGCGGTGCAGCTGCGACACGATCACCCGCTCGGCGCCGTCGATGACGAACGTCCCGAGCGGCGTGAGGATGGGCAGCTCGCCCAGGTAGACCTCTTTCTCGATGATGTTCTTGGGTCGCTTGGTCTTGGTGGTCTCGCCCACCTCCTCCATCACCACGAGCTGCAGGGTCGCCTTGAGCGGCACCGAGTAGGTCATGTCCCGCTCGATGCACTCCTCCACCGAGTACTTCGGCTCCCCGAGCGCGTACTTCACGAACTCGAGCGAGTAATTCCCATTGACGTCCTGTATCGGAAAGACGTCCTTGAACACCCGCTCGAGCCCCACATCCGTGCGCTCGGCGCCCTTGCCGTCCGGCTGGAGCAGCGCCTGGAACGCCCGCGTCTGGATGTCGAGGAGATGCGGCATCGGCATCCCCAGGTCGAGCTTGGCAAACGAAAGCACCGGCAGCGTCTTCGTCATGTGGCTACCTCAGGCAAACGCGAAAGGCCCCGCCCTCCCCGATCGGAACCGCGGACCGGGGGCGGAGCGAGGGGCTCGTGCAAGCGAGCAGGCTTGTCGCAAATCCGTGCATGTCGTCGACCAAAGAAGACCCGCGGCGCGCCAGCAGGCCCGAATGGCCTGCCGCGTCACACCCGGCGTCTACTTCAGTTCGACGACCGCACCCTGCGCCTCGAGCTTCTTTTTGATCTCTTCGGCTTCCTGCTTGGACACGCCTTCCTTCAGTGTGCCGGGCGCGCCTTCGACCAGATCCTTCGCTTCCTTCAGGCCGAGGCTGGTGATCGCCCGGACCTCCTTGATGACCTGAATCTTCTTCTCACCCGCGCTCTTGAGAACCACCGTCCACTCGGTCTTCTCTTCCACCGGCGCGGCCGCCGCACCGGCGCCGGCACCCCCCACGGGCGCGGCCGCCACGGGGGCGGCAATCGTCACGCCGAACTTCTGCTTGAACCGCTCGATCAAGTCCGCCAGCTCCACCACCGACAGGTTGCCGATGGCCTCGATGATGTCGTCAATGCTCAAACTCGTTTGCGTCGCCATTTGTTCCTGGTCTCCCGGCGGTTATGAAGCTGTGCCCGCGTCCCCAGCCTCGGCGCGCTTGGCCCGAAGCCCCTCGAGGACGCCCACCATGTTCATCAGCAACCCGTTCAGCGCTCCCACGACGCCCGCCATCGGCGCCTGCAGCGCCCCGCCCAGCTGCGCCAGCAGCTCGTTCCTCGTGGGCAGCGCGGCGAGCCGCTTCACCTGGTCGGGCGTCACCGCCCTCCCGTTCACCAGGCCCGCCTTGATCGCCAGCCGCTCGAACTCCTTGGTGAACTCGGCCAGCACCTTGGCGGCCGGCCCCGGGTCGGTTCCGGCGAGCGCCAGCCCCGTGGGGCCGGCGAGGTGCGGCTCGAGCCCCGACACCTGAGCGTCGCCCAGCGCGCGCAGCGCCAGGGTGTTCTTCACCACGACGTACTCCACGCCGGCCTGCCGCAGGCGGCGCCGCAGCTGCGTGAGCTTCGCGACGTCGAGCCCGGTGAAGTCGGTGACGTACACGGTGCGCGAGCGGCGCAGGCGCTCGGCCAGCGCGGTCACCATCTCCTGCTTCTGCGCCTTGGTCCGAATCACGCGTACCCCGCCGGATCGACGGGCACGCCGGGCCCCATCGTGGTCGACACCGTCACCGAGCGGATGTAGTGCCCCTTCGCGGCCGCGGGCTTCGCCCGCACGACCGCTTCCATGAAGGCGTGGAGGTTCTGGTCCAGCGCCTCCGGGGCGAACGACCGCTTCCCGATCGGGGCGTGCACGATCCCGCTCTTGTCCACCCGGAACTCGATCTTCCCGGCCTTGAGCTCCTTGACCGCCTTGGCCACGTCCATCGTCACCGTGCCCGCTTTGGGGTTCGGCATCAGGCCCCGCGGGCCGAGCACCTTACCGAGCGGACCGAGCTGGCCCATCACGTCCGGGGTGGCGACGATCACGTCGGTGTCGAGCCAGCCGTCCTTGATCTTCTGCACGTACTCGACCCCGACGTAGTCGGCTCCCGCTGCCTCCGCTTCCTTCGCCCGGTCGCCCTGCGCGATCACCAGCACGCGGATGCGCTTCCCGGTGCCGTTCGGCAGACTGACGGTCCCACGGACGATCTGGTCCGCGTGTTTCGGGTCCACCCCCAACCGCACCGCCACGTCCACCGACTCGTCGAACGCCGCGTACCCGGTCGCCTTGACCCTCTCCACGGCCTCGCGCGGCGGGTACAGCCTCCGCGGCTCGAGCGTCGCGACGGCGGTGCGGTACTTCTTCCCGTGCTGTCGCATCAGTCCACCACCTCGAGGCCCATCGACCGCGCCGTGCCCGCGATCATCTTCATCGCGCCGTCGAGATCGGTGGCGTTCAAGTCCGGCTGCTTGAGCTCGGCGATCTTGCGGATCTGCGCGCGCGTCACCTTACCCACCTTCTGGCGGTTCGAGGTGGGCGAGCCCTTCTCGATCCCGGCTTCCTTCTTGAGCAGCACCGCGGCGGGCGGGGTCTTGGTGATGAAGGTGAACGTCCGGTCCTTGAAGATCGTCACCTCGACCGGCGTGATCATCCCCGCCTGGCCCTGGGTGCGCGCGTTGAACTGCTTCACGAACTCCATGATGTTGACACCATGGGGGCCGAGCGCGGTCCCGACCGGCGGCGCCGGCGTCGCCTGCCCCGCGGGGACCTGCAGCTTCACCACTGCGGTAATCGGCTTGGCCATGTAGTCCCTGTGCGTCTACGCGTCTGTGCGTCTAGTCGTTAGTGAGCCTTCAACTGCAAGTAGTCGAGCTCGACCGAGGTCGGCCTCCCGAACAGGGATACCGCGACGCGGACCTTCCCCTTGTCGGGCAGCACCTCTTCCACCGTCCCGGAGAAGTCCGAGAACGGCCCCTCGGTGATCTCCACGACCTGCCCCACCAGGAACGGGATCTCCTCCTGGGGCTCTTCTTCCTTTACGGCCTCCTCGATGCCGAGGAGCCGGTTCGCCTCTTCCTGGCGCAGCGGCTGGGGCAATCGGCCCGTCCCGACGAACTTGATCACGCCCTGGATGCCGTTGATGATGTGGATGGTCTCCTGGTTCAAGACCATGCTCACCAGCACGTAACCGGGATAGATCTTGCGCTCCGCGGTCACCTTCTTGCCGTTCTTGATCTCCACGACGTCCTGCGTGGGGACCAGGGCCTGGCGGATCGGCTTCTCCTCCTCCGGGCGCAGATCGTCCTTGATGCGACGCTCGATCAGCGAGCGCACCTTGTTTTCGTGCCCCGCCGTCGTTTGGATCGCGTACCAGCGGTGCTCCGACATCAGAACAGCTTCGCGACCAGCACGACGAAGATCTGCTGCAGCAGCCAGTCCATCCAACCGATGAGCAGGCCGAGCAGCGCGACGAAGATCACGATGACCGTCGTCGCCTTCTTGAGCTCCTCCCACGTGGGCCAGGTGACCTTGCGGATCTCCCCGCGCACCTCGCGCAGGAACTCGGCGACCCGGACGATCCAGCCGCCTCTCGAGGCCGGTCCCTTGGGGCTGGCCAGCGCTCCCGTCGCCACTACTTGGACTCCTTGTGCAACTGGTGCCGGTTGCACCGCGGGCAGAACTTCTTCCACTCGACGCGCTCGGCGTGCTTGCGCCGGTTCTTCGTCGTGAAATAGTTCCGGCCCTTGCAGACCGTGCATTCCATAATGATGTTTTCCCGCGGCATCTGACCTCGAACGCGGAAGTCGGAACGCGGAAGTCGGAACGCGCGGTTCCGCGTTCCGCGTTCCCCGTTCCGCGTTATTTCAAGATTTTGGTGACGACGCCCGCCCCCACCGTGCGGCCGCCCTCGCGGATCGCGAAGCGCAGCCCCTCCTCCATCGCGATCGGCGTGATCAACTCGATCGTCATCTTCGTGTTGTCCCCCGGCATCACCATCTCCACCCCCCCCGGCAACTCCACCGTCCCCGTCACATCCGTCGTCCGAAAATAAAACTGCGGCCGATACCCCTTGAAAAACGGCGTGTGCCGGCCCCCCTCCTCCTTCGTCAACACGTACACCTCCCCGTCAAACAACGTGTGCGGCGTGATCGACCCCTGCTTCGCCAGCACCATCCCCCGCTCGATCTCCTGCTTCTCGATCCCCCGCAACAATAACCCCACGTTGTCCCCCGCCTGCCCCTCGTCCAATAACTTCCGAAACATCTCCACCCCCGTCACCACCGCCCGCTTGTCCGTCCCAAACCCCACCATCTCCACCTCGTCCCCCACCTTCACCTTGCCCCGCTCGATCCGCCCCGTCGCCACCGTCCCCCGCCCCGTGATCGAAAACACATCCTCCACCGGCATCAAAAACGGCTTGTCCACCTCCCGCTGCGGGATCGGCACGTGCCGGTCCAACGCCCCCAACAACTCCCAAATCTTCGCCACCGCCCCCGCCTCCCCCTCCAACGCCCGCAACGCCGACCCCCGAATCACCGGCACATCATCCCCCGGATACTCGTACTTCGCCAGCAACTCCCGCACCTCCAACTCCACCAAATCCAATAACTCCACATCGTCCACCAAATCACACTTGTTCAAAAACACCACGATATACGGCACGTTCACCTGCCGCGCCAACAAAATGTGCTCCCGCGTCTGCGGCATCGGCCCGTCCACCGCGCTCACCACCAAAATCGCCCCGTCCATCTGCGCCGCCCCCGTGATCATGTTCTTCACGTAGTCGGCATGCCCCGGACAGTCCACGTGCGCATAGTGCCGCTCCGCCGTCGCATACTCCACGTGCGCCGTCGCAATCGTCAAGATCTTGGTCGCGTCCCGCCGCCCCTGCGCCGCGCTCGCCTTCGCCACCTCGTCGTAGGACACGTACTTCGCCAGCCCCTTCGCCTCCGCCACCTTCGTGATCGCCGCCGTCAACGTCGTCTTGCCGTGATCCACGTGCCCAATCGTCCCGACATTCACATGCGGCTTGGTCCGCTCGAATTTCGCTTTCGCCATGGTCCTGGTGCCCTCGTCAGGTGCTAGGTGTTAGGTGCTGGGGCTCACGGAGGTGCGGCGCGGGGCCCTAACACCCAGCACCTAACACCCAGCACCTGCAGTTTTCAGAGCTCGCGACCGGGATCGAACCGGTGACCTCGTCCTTACCAAGGACGCGCTCTACCGACTGAGCTACGCGAGCAACAGAGCGGGCGACGGGGCTCGAACCCGTGACCCTCAGCTTGGAAGGCTGATGCTCTACCAACTGAGCTACGCCCGCGCGCCCGTAGAGTGGTGGGGGAAGGATTCGAACCTTCGTAGCGCTAAGCGCGGCAGATTTACAGTCTGCTCCCTTTGGCCGCTCGGGCACCCCACCATGCCTGCTCGTCGCGCGCCCCGCTCGCTCCACCAGTCACCCGTTCCCCAGCCCCCAACCGCTACCCCTACTGACAATGCACCCCGCGTTTCACGAAGCGCGGGGTGTGCTGGACCTCCGGGTAGAGTGCCTCCCTCCGGATACGGCTCCGCCAAGCCTTCTATCTTATTCCGCCCGCACGAGATTAGTCAACCCCGGAAACTGCAGGTGCTAGGTGTCGGGTGTCAGGGCCCCGCCCCGCACCCGGGGGTGGAGGAGAAAAGCTGACGCCCGGACTCGAACCGGGAACCGGCTGATTACAAATCAGCTGCTCTACCACTTGAGCTACGTCAGCCCGGCCTACGCTACCCGCGGTTCGAAACGTAGGAGACCCGGGCACCCGGGGCTAGAGGACCCGCCACTTGGTGCCACTGGGCGTGTCCTCCAGCTCGACGCCCTGGGCCCGGAGCTCCGCGCGGATGCGGTCCGCCTCCTCGAAACCCTTCGCCTTACGGGCCCGCTCTCGCGCCGCGACCCGCTCCTCGATCCAGCGCCGCAACTCGGGGGAGAGCGCTCGGGGCGTGGGAAGGACGTCGAGAACGGTCATGATGCGCTCGAAGCCCGCCAGGGCCGTAGCCGCTCCTCCCGCCGCACGATCCAGCTGCCGGTTGGCGGCGCGCACGAACTCGAACACGGTCGCGACGGCCTGCGGCGCGTTCAGGTCGTCGTCCAGCGCGGCCGCAACGTCGCGCGCGAGGTCCCCCGACAGCCCCGCCAGTACCTCCGTCCCGGGCCGCTCCGAATCCGCTCGGGCGAGCTCCCGCAGCCGCTCGTGCAGCTCACCCAGACGCTTCACGCCCTGCGCGGCGCCTTCGAGCGCCTCGTCGTTCAAGTCCAGCGGCTGGCGATAGTGCGTCTGCCACACGAGAAGCCGCACCGCAGCCGCGTCCACGCCCTGGTCGCGGAGATCCCGCGCCGTGAGGAAGTTCCCGAACCGCTTGGACATCTTCGTGCCCCGGACGTTGAGGAACTCGCCGTGCAGCCAGTAGCGGGCAAACGGGCAACCGGTCGCAGCCTCGGACTGGGCGATCTCGTCCTCGTGGTGTGGGAAGATGAGATCGACGCCCCCCGCGTGGATGTCGAGCGTCTCGACCGCGAACCGCCGGCGGATCTCGTCGAGCGACATCGCCGAGCACTCGAGGTGCCACCCCGGGCGCCCGCGCCCGAACGGCGCGTCCCAGGCCGCGCCCACCTGCTCGTCGATCGGCTCCGCTTTCTTCCATAGGGCGAAGTCGCGCGGGTCGTCCTTCTTGTACTCGTCGCTCGCGACGCGGGCGCCCAGCTTCAGCTCGCGGCGGTCGAGGTTCGAGAGCCGCCCGTAGCCCGGGAACTTCGCGATGGCAAAGTACACCGACCCGTCCTCGCCCTTATAGGCGACCCCCTGCTCGAGCAGACGCTCCACCAGCGCGATCATCGCCGGCACCGATTCCGTCGCCCGCGGGTAGACGTGCGCCGGCCGGAGGCGGAGATACTCGCTGTCCTCGAAGAACGCCTCGACGAACGGCGCCGTGTGCTCCGCGAGCCGCTTCCCCGCCGCCGCCGCGGCCTTGATGGTGCGGTCGTCCACGTCCGTGAGGTTCATGATGTGGAACACCTCGTAGCCCGAGAACTCGAGATGGCGGCGCAGCAGGTCCTCGAACAGGAACGTGCGAAAGTTGCCGATGTGGGCGTAGTTCCAGACCGTGGGGCCGCAGGTGTAGAGCGTGACGCGCGGCGGGACGAGCGGTTGAAACGGCTCGACACGGCGGGTGAGGGTGTTGTGCAGGGAGAGCGTCATGGGAGCGTCAACGCGCGGCCATCGCCTCGCGCACGATCGCGTCCGCCAACGGCGCAGCGCCGAAGCGCACCGGATCGGTGGTGGGCAGGCCCGTGTCCGCGGCGGCGCGCGCGATCGCGGCCTCCGCCTGAGCGTCCGTCAGATCGAACGTGTTGAGGCAGATCCCGATGACCTTCGCCGGCCGGACCGGCGCGGCCGCGCGCTCGTAGATCTCCACCAGCTCGGCGAGCGGGGGGATCTTCACCCACGGCTCGCGCCCGTGGTAGTCGCCGATGTAGTTGCGCGTCGCCTGGTGACACAGGATCAGGGCGTCGGGGCAGGAGCCGTGCAGCAGGCCGAGGGTGACGCCGGAATACCCGGGGTGGATCAGGCTCCCCTGCCCCTCGACGAGAATGATGTCGGCGTCCTTCGCCGCCTCGAGGACCAGGGTCTCGGCCGCCCCGGCGATAAAATCGGCCACCACGGCGTCCACGGCGATCCCCCACCCCTCGATGAATATCCCCGTCTGCCCGGTCGCGACGAAGCGCGTGCGATGCCCGCGCTGCCGCAGCGCGTCCCGCAGCTCGACTTGGGCCGTCATCTTCCCGACGTTGCAGTCCGATCCGACGGTGTGGACCACGTAGGCGCCCACCTCGGCCGCGCGTCCGTCCGCGACCGGGAGGTTCGGCGGCGGCTTGCGCGCGTCCAGGATGCGCACGCCGCGCTCCCGCGCGAGCGCGCCCAGCTCGGGATCGTCGCCGATGAACGTGTGCAGGCCGCTCCAGATCTCCAACCCGCGCTCGATGGCGGTGGAGAGCCAGCCGCGCCACTCGGCCGGCAGCCGCCCACCCGTCGGAGCGATACCGATGAGCACCGCGCTCGGGCCCAGCGCCAGGCCGCGCTCGAACTCGCCCACCACCGGGATCGCGCCGCCAAAGCCGAGCACGTCCTGAGCGGTCTTCCCGGCGTGGGAGCGGTCGAAGACTCCGACGATCCGTTCCGGCATGTAGCGGATGCAGCAGTTGGCGGTCTTCGACGTCAGGGGCCCGAACTGCCCGTCGGCGACGATCAAGAAGCGGTGCGTCTTCGGGGTCGCGGGCGCCATCAGAGGGTGAGCTGCGTCCGCGGCGCCCGCTGCTCCCCGCTCGCGCGCAGCACGGCCGGCTCAGGGTGACGGGCGTCGCCGTAGATCTCGCCCTGCAGGACGTGGCGGATGACCACCAGGGCGAACGCGAGCACCGGCACGGCCACGACGAGCCCGACGACGCCGAGCAGCGCGCCCATGATGAGGACGCTCGTGATCGTGAGCACCGGGGGCAGCGACACTCGCCGCTCCATGATGCGCGGCACGACGTAGTTCGACTCGATCACGTGCACTGCGACGCCGAGCGCGATCACCGCGAGCACCTTGAGCCAGTCGCCGGTTCCCACGACGAACAGCGCGGGGAGCAGCGTGGAGAAGAGCGTGCCGAAAAACGGCACGACCGCGACGAGCCCGGTAAAGATGCCGAAGGCGAGCCAATACGGCACACCCAGGGCCCACAGGCCAAGGGCGGTGAGCACGCCCAACACCGTCATGGCGAGGAGCTGACCCACGACCCACGCGCGCAGCGTCGCACCCGCGTCGTCGAGGACGCGGGCACCGACGCCGCGGCGCCGCGGCGAGACCAGCGACAGGATGCCGTCGCGGTACAGCCGGGGCCGGTTCGCGAGATACAGCGCCATCACCACGACGCTCGCGCCTTCGATGAACAGCTTCCCGCCGGCACGCGCGTACGGGAGCAGCGAGCCGCGCAAGAAGCCCGCCGCATCGTCGATCAGGCCGGCCACGAACCCCGCAGAGGGGTCGGCGAGATCGGTGTAGCGCAGCACGGGATAATCGCTCGCCCAGCGGGCGAGGACGTTCTGGATCCCGGTGAGGGTCTGCGGCAACCCCGAGACCAGCGCCTGCGTCTGCTCGATGACCGGCGGCACCAGCAGGGCGCCCGTCCCCGCCACCGCGGCGAGGGTCGCGACGACCGCTGTGGTGAGCCCGAGCCAGCGCGCGACCCGGAAGCGCCGCTCGAGCAGGTCGGTGATGGCGGAAAGGTAGACCGCGCACAGGACGGCGATGAACACCAGCAACACGACGTCGACCACCCGGATGAAGAACCAGATGGCCAGGGCGGCAACAAAGAGCGCCACGAACGTGGCGCCCGACAACCGCGCGGACGACGGCTCAGTGTTCAGTGCTGGTGCTCGGGGTCGTCATCCTCGATCAGCTCGGCCTCCTTGGCTCCCTTGCCGAGCTGCTTCGCCTCGGCCGGCGACGCGGCGGGCAAGAGCCCCATCTTGCGCTTCAGGTCGAGCAGCTGCTGGTCCGCGTCCGCCTTCACCTCGATGGACTGAAACTGCTTGACCAGCGTATCGCCGGACAGGTCCTCGTTCACTTCGGCCGCCGCAATCAGCTTGCGCTCCTCGTGCTCGATCTGCTCCGCCATGCGCTCGAATGTCTCGAACACGCTCTTGTCGCCGATCGAGGACATCGTCTCCTGAATGCGCTTGTGGGCCTCGGCGCGCTTCTGGCGAGCGATCAGGATGTTCTTCTTGCGCCGCGCCTCCTCGATCCGATCGTTGAGCTGGCGCAGCGAGAGCTTGAGCCGCTCGGTCTCCTCTCGGTGCTTGACCCACGTGTCGTGCAGCTGCAACGCGCCCTGGGCGTGCTCGTTGTGCCGCAGCAGCGCCTGCTTCGCGAGGTCGTCGCGCCCCTCCTGCACTGCGAGCACGGCGCGCCGCTCCCAATCCTCGGCGGCCTTCCGCTCGTCGTCCACCTGCGCCGCCAGACGCTTCTCGTCCGCGATGGCCGCCGCCACCTGCTGCTTCGCCTTCGCCAGCTGAGTGCGCATGTCGACGATCAGCTGGTTCAGCATCTTTTCGGGGTTCTCGGCGCGGGAGATCAGGTCGTTGATGTTCGACCGGATCAGCGTCGAGAGACGGTCAAAGATTCCCATGAGAACCCTCGGTGTGCTGGCGGGGCGTCACTGTCCCGCGCCCAACTTACGCTCCCGCCGCTCGGCGAGCATGCGCTCGGCGAAATCTAAGCGCTCGGCGAGCTCGGAGACCTGCCCCTGGAGCTGTGACACCTGTTCCTCCAGCGCAG
>DATDFP010000435.1:0-3143 GCA_036522535.1 Gemmatimonadales bacterium | reverse complement strand
TCTCCGAGTTCCAGAGCTCAGGCGCGGCGGCCCCGCGTTCGCCCGGGTGCACGCCGCGATCGCCGCCATCCGCCGGGCCGCCGAGGAAACGCGTGCCGCCCTGGCACTCCCGTTCGATCCCGGGCCGAGCGTGCGACGCCGCGTCGCCGCCGTGGCGGAAGTGTGGGCCGCGAGGATCGACGACCTGCGCGCCCACCGCCTCGAGGGCTCCGGCCCGGTGTCTCCCAAGCTAGCCGCCCGGCTCGACCCGCTGGTCGAGGAAGTGCGCGCCCGGCTCGAAGAGCTCGCCGCTGCGGCAGCCGCCCTCCCGGAGGGCCAGGGATGATCGCCTACATCGCTCTCGGCGGAATCCTCGGGACGCTGGCGCGGTATCTCATTCAAGGCGTCATTCAGTCGCGCGCAGGAGCCTTCCCGGTCGGCACACTGGCGATCAACGTCGCGGGGTCGTTCCTGCTCGGCTTCATCGTCCGCCTCGCCACCGGCTCGACGATCGTTTCCGCGGAGCTGCGCGGTGGGCTCACGATCGGGTTCTGCGGCGCGTTCACGACGATGAGCACGTTCAGCTACGAGACCGTGGCGCTGCTCACGGACGGCGAGTACTGGCGCGCGGGCCTGTACGCGGGCGGCTCTGTCTTCGGATCCCTGCTGGCCACCGTGGCGGGGCTGGCGTTGGCGGGTAGACTGCTATGAGAGGTGTCAGGTGCTAGGTGTTGGGTGCTAGGTGTGACGCAGCAGGAGTGGTGCACCTACCCTAGCACCTAACACCTAACACCCAGCACCCAGGAGGTTCACGTGCCCCATCGGTTTCACGGCGAGCGCACGCTCATGCGGATCTTCATCGGCGAGAGCGACAAGTACCACGGCAAGCCCCTGTACGAGGCGTTGCTCGAGAAGTTCCGCCAGCAGGGACTCGCCGGCGCCACGGTGTTGCGCGGCGTCGCGGGCTTCGGCGCCAGCAGCAAGATGCACACCGACAAGGTGCTGCGGCTGTCTCTCGACCTGCCGTTGATCCTCGAGATCGTGGAGACGGAAGAGGCGATTCAGTCGATTCTTCCCGACCTGGACGAGATGATCGGCGGCGGCCTGATCACCCTCGAGCGCGCCCGCGTGATCATGTATCGACCGGCCGGTGCCCGGCCGAGTCAGCAGGAGCTGCACCGGATCGAGGGGCTCGAGGCGGAGGAATGAAGTCGGTGATATCTTTGCGCGCCATGCTCCCATTGCGACGATTTGCCTTCCTCCTGCTCGCCGCTGTTCCTGTGCTTGCGCTCGCCGGCGACGGGCGCAAACACCCCGGCGATCCTGCGGGCCCGCCCTCCGCGCCCCGGTCACCGCGGGCGGTCCTGCCCAACCTGCCCCGCGCGACAGTGTTGGTGGATTCGGAGCAACACGAGCTCGTCGTCGAGCTCCCGCCGGTGGACCTCGCAGCCGCGCGGGGCCACGACATGACGATGGTTCTCGAGCCGATCTTCGAAGTGGATATTCCGGTAACCGGTTCGATTTGGAGTTATCGGGTAGACGTCGTGGACTCGGGTCTCCGCGTGCTCCCGAAGGCGTTGCTGCATCACTTCAACCTGAGGGATCCGGACCGGCGCGAGCTGTTCCTTCCGATCGGCCTGCACGTGATGGCCGCAAGTAAGGAAACCCCCGCCGCGAGCGTGCCGTGGCTCCTGTTCGGGCTGCCGTTCGAGCGGGGGCAACGGATGATCGCGAGCGCGATGCTCGGCAACGAGAGCCCCGTCGCGTATCGCGGCGTGCGGGTGCGGCTGGTGCTCCGCTACGTCCCGGCGAATCGCCCGTGGCCGCTGTTCCACGCATATCCCTGGGGGATGGACGTGCAGTACCCGCTCGGCGAGCGACCGGGCGGGAGCAAGGCCTTCGATCTCCCACCCGGCCGTACCGTCCGCTCCTGGGAGAGTAGCCCGGCGATCCCGGGCACGCTCCTCGGGATGGGCGGGCACCTGCACGACCATGGCGTGAGCATCGAACTGCGGGACGTGACGACGGGACAGGTGATCTGGCACGAGCATCCCCGCACCGACTCGCTCGGGGCCGTGGTGTCCCTGCCGGTGGTGCGGTTCTACCGGTGGAACCGCCTGGGCGTGCACATCGTGCCCGAACACAGGTACCGTATCACGGCCGTGTACGAGAATCCGACGGGACACCTGCTCCCCGACGGTGGCATGGGAGCGGTGGCGGGGCTGTTCTTGCCCGACCGGGGGACGACCTGGCCCGCGGTGGACCCGCAGGATTCGGTGTACCGAGAGGACCTGTACGACACGCTTTGGCGCCCGGGCGAGAGCAATTCGCCGATGCTTCACATGACTCATTGAGCCGTCCCCCCGTCGCCCGTCCGCCCGAGCATGTCGTACAACCCGAACAGCAGGCCGCCGCGACCCGCTACTCTGCGCCCGACGCTCCTTTCCACCATCCTTGCCGCCCTTGCCGTCCCTGCTGTCCTCGCTCCTTGCCTCGCGGCCCAACACGACACGCTCCGCCTCACCCTCTCCGATGTCCTGGCGCGCGTGCGCGCCGAGCATCCCGTGGCCCGCGCCGGCGCGGCGAACGTCAGGGCCGCGAGTGCTCGCGCCGCCGATCTCGCGCGCTACCCCAATCCGTCGCTCGACATCGAGCGCACCACGTTCTCCCAAGCGGACAACGTCGCGCTGCTCCAGCCGATTCGCTGGCCGTGGGAGAGCTCGGCCCTGCGCGACCTGGGCCGCGCCGAGGTCGCCGTGGCTCAGGCCGAGGCGAAGCGAGACGTGCGGGCCGTGGCGCTCGATGCCGCCCAACGATTCGCCGACGGGCTGCGGGACGCCCGGACGGTAGCGCTCGCCATCGAAGCCGAGAGCCTCGCACAGCGCGGGATGCAACGCGCCCTCGCGGCGCGCCAGCTCGGCCAGGCAGGAGATCTGACCGTGCTGCAAGCGCAGGTGAGCCTCGATGCGGCGCGCCGTGCACGCCTGTCGGCCGAGGCGGAGCGCGACGCCTCGACGGCCGCGCTCGGCGCCCTGCTCGCCCAGGCGCCCGGAACGGTGATCGCCTTCGCGGGTGAGCTCGGCTCGATCGCACCGCTTGCGGTGCTCGACTCGGCGCACGCCCTGACGGCCGCCGGCGATGCCGAGGCGGCCCTGCTCGCGGGT
>DATDFP010000434.1:0-3173 GCA_036522535.1 Gemmatimonadales bacterium | reverse complement strand
CCCGGGGTTAGTGGTTCTGTGGCGAATGCTGCTCATCGTTCTGTGCGCGGTCGGCGCGCCGCGAACCGCCGCGCCCCAGGTCGGCGTGACTACCGACATCATCACGGGCACGGTCACGGGACCAGACGGCCAGCCGCTGCCCGGCGCGGTCGTGGAAGCGGTCTCGGTCGAGACCCAGCTGTCGCGCCAGCGAACGACCGACGCCCGGGGCCGGTTCACGATTCTGTTCCCCGACGGGGGCGGGCGGTACGAGCTTGTCGTCCGCTTCATCGGCATGGCCCCGACCCGGCTCACCGTTGCGAGGCAGGGGGACGAGGACCGCATCGTGGCGAACATCCGCATGGACCTCGTGGCGGTGGCCCTCGAGCCGGTCACCGTGCAGGGACGATCCGAGCCGCAGGGGATCGACCGACTGGGGCCGGGCGCGACCGGGAGCGAGCTCAGGGCCGATGTCATGACGCGCCTTCCGGTCGAGGCGTCGGATCTCAACACGCTGGCGACGCTGGCACCCGGTGTGGTCGGGCTGCGCGAAACCGACTCCACGCCGGCGGCGTTCTCCGTCGCGGGCCAGCGCCTCACGGCGAACCGCACTACGCTGGACGGCATGTCGTTCAGCGACGGGAGCGTCCCCCAGGACGCCATCCGCGCCACGCGCGTCGTCACGAACACCTACGACGTCGCGCGCGGCCAGTTCTCGGGGGGGCTCGTCGCCTCCACGACGCGCAGCGGCACCAACGTGACTCAGGGATCGTTCACCTACAGCCTGCGCGAGCGCGCCCTTGCGTGGGGCGGCACCACGTCGTCGCCGTTCGGCCAGGGATACACGCTGAGCCACCTGAGCGGCGGGTTGGGCGGGCCGCTCGTGCCGAACCGCCTCTTCGCGTTCGGCGCAGTGCAGGGGCGCTGGCGCGCGGACGCCCTGCCGTCGCTCGTCACGGCGGACGCAGCAACCCTGGAGCGGCTGGGCGTGAGCCCGGAGCTGGCGGCGCGTTTCCTCTCGCTCGCGGGAGCGACCGGCGTCCCGATCAGCATGCCTGATCTCGATGGCGATCGCACGACCGACAACACCACCGCACTGGTCCGGATCGACTGGCACGTCTCGGACCCGCATACGCTCGTGCTGCGCTTGAACGGACGCTGGAGGTCGCAGGAGCCCACCCGCGTGCTCTCGCTCGCGTTCCCGTCCACCGGCGGCACTCGGTCGGAGCGGAGCGGCGGGGCCATGGCCTCGTGGACGTGGCGCATCGGCGAGCGCGTGGTCAACGAGGTGCGGGGCTACGTGTCCGCCGCGCGATCCAACGCCAGCGGTTTCCTCGAGCTGCCGGAGGCGCGCGTGAAGGTGAAATCCGATCTCCCCGACGGCACCCGGGGCATCGCGACGCTCGCCTTCGGGGCCAATCCCGGCTTCCCCGAGCGGAGCGAGAACACGAGCGTCGAGCTGAAGGACGACGTGTCCTGGCTCGCGCCGGACGCGGGACACCGGATCAAGCTCGGGGTCTCGTTGAACGCGGTGCGGCTGCGCGCCGACCAGACGCCCAATCAGCTCGGCACTTTCCGATTCGCGTCGCTCGACGACCTCGCGGCCGGGCAGCCCGAGTCGTTCACGCGCACGCTCGCTCCGCTCGAGCAGGCGGGGACGGCGTGGAACGGCGCCCTCTACCTGGGCGACACCTGGCGGGTGGGCGGCGGGTTGCAGGTGACCTACGGTGCGCGGCTCGACGGCGGGCGCTTCAGCGGCGCGCCCGCGTACAACCCCATGCTCGACTCCCTGTTCGGCGTCCGGACCGACCACATCCCGAGCGAAGTGCACGTCTCGCCGCGGGCCGGTTTCACATGGACGCTCGGCGCCCGCTCGGGAGAGGTGCCGGCGACGATCCTGCGCGGCGGAGCGGGGGACTTCCGGAGCGTCTCCCCGACGGCGCTCTACGCCGCAGCCCTGGGCGCGCCGGGGCTCGCCAACGCCGAAACGGAGCTCGTGTGCATCGGGTCGGCTGTGCCGGCGCCCGACTGGACCCGCTACCTGCAGGATCCGGCGACGATCCCATCCCAGTGCGTGGACACGGCGACGGCCGTCACGGTCGGCCCGCACCCCAATGCGGCGGTATTCGATCCCGGCTACGGCGCGCCGCGCGCCTGGCGCGCCTCCCTCGGCCTCCAGCAGCGGCTGTTCGGCGCCTACACGGCTTCAGTGGACGCGAGCTACGCGCGGGGCGTCAGCCAGTACGGGTTCCGTGATCTCAATCTGGTGCGCGCGCCCCGGTTCACGCTCCCGGACGAAGCGAACCGGCCGGTCTACGTGCCCGCCGACTCGATCGTGCCGACGAGCGGCGCGTTCAACTGGCTCAACTCGCGCGTGAACCCGCAATTCGGGCATGTGCTGGCGATCGGCTCGGACCTCCGATCGGACACGCGGCAGCTGGCGGTCGCCATCAACCGGGCGACGAAGCGCGGCGCGACCCTCCAACTGTCGTACACGCTCACCCGCGCGCGCGACCAGTCGTCCTTCTCCTGCTGCGCGCCGAGTCAGGGATTCGCGGCGCCCACCACCGCGGGCGACCCCAACGCGCGCGAGTGGGCGACGAGCAGCCTCGAGCGGCGGCACTCCCTTCTCGCCATTGCGAGCTACCCGGTGAGCGCGGCGCTCGGCGTGACCCTCATCGGCCGGCTGACGTCGGGGGTCCCGTTCACGCCGCTCGTCGGCTCCGACTTGAACGGCGACGGAGCGCGCAACGACCGGGCCTTCGTCTTCGACCCGGCGACGGCGTCCGACACCGCCGTCGCGAACGCGATGCGCTCGCTGCTCGTGGGGGCCCCGCCGGCGGTGCGGAGCTGCCTGCAAAGCCAGCTCGGCCGCGTGGCCGGGCGCAATTCCTGCGCGGGCCCCTGGCAGCCGGAGTTCGACGTTCAGCTCAACTGGCGACCCCGGTATTTCGGACTGGAGCGGCGGCTCACCCTGTCGATTCTCACGGTGAACTTGCTCGGGGGGCTCGATCAGTGGCTCCATGGTCCGGCGGACCTGCGCGGCTGGGGCTTCGTCGCGGCTCCCGATCCCATCTTGCTCTATGTCCGCGACTTCGATCCTGGCGCCCGGCAATTTCACTATGTGGTGAACGGCCGGTTCGGAGCGACCGCCGGCGCGAACGGCGGCGTGACCGTGCCCTTCCAGATAGCCG
>DATDFP010000433.1:0-15466 GCA_036522535.1 Gemmatimonadales bacterium | reverse complement strand
GGCATCACGCCGCCCTGCGCGAGCACTTCGATCCCCGAGGGATCGCGGTACGGCTTGCGGTAGAAGACGTGCGTCACGCCGGAGTTGATGATCAGCTTGGCGCACATCACGCACGGCGAGGCGCTGATGAAGACCACTTTGTCACGCAGACTGCCCGGCGCCTTGACGAGGGCGTTCATCTCCGAATGGATACAGCCGCAGCTCCCCGGCACCGAGGAGTCGCACTTGTTGGGGAGGCCGCGGGCGTTCCCGTTGTAGCCGATCGCGAGGACGTTCTCGAGCAACTGGTCCGTGACGACCGTGCCGACCTGCAGCCGCGAGCAGGTCGACCGCTTGGCCAGCTCCTCCGCCATCCGCATGTAGACCTCGTACAGGGGGATCCGCGTGACGCGTGGCGGCTCGGCGCCGTCGGGGAGCAGGTTCAGGGGGTGACTGTTCGCGGGGACGCCGTCCTTAAAAGCGCTCATGCAGCTCCTCGTCGGGGTCGTAGTCCGGGTACTCGCCGCGGGCGCGTCGCCCGGCGAGCCAGGCGTCGAAGCCGGAGGGCACGAGCCCGTTGGAGCGCTCCTGCCGCTCGGCGGCGCGGATGGCGAGGTCGTTGGCGTATTCGTTCTTCGCGTGCCCCGCGTGGCCCTCGATCCACTGCCAGGTGATCTCGTGCGCCGCGGCGGCCTGGACCAGCTTCTGCCACAGCTCCAGGTTCTCCACGGCGCCGCCCTTGCGCTTCCAGCCGCGCGCCTCCCATCCCGCGACCCAGTCGCGCATGCCCTGCACCAGGTACTGCGAGTCGGAGACGTACACGACGCCTGCGTGCTTCCACTGGCGGCGGATCCATTCCAGCGTCGCGATCGCGCCGGCCAGTGCCATCCGGTTGTTGGTCGTCTGGGGCGAGCACTCGTAGAGGTCCCAGCGCGCCACGCTGTCGCCGGCCGGCGCTTCGATCAGAGCCGCGTTGCCGCCGGGGCTGGGCTTGGAGCGGTCGTTGCCGAGGCAGCTCTCGTCGGCGTGGACCAGGACCCGCGTCGGCTCGGAGCCCGGCATGTCAGGGCTGGATCACTACGGGAATGTCGGTGTGGCGCAGGATCTCCTCGGCGTGGGAGACCACGACGGCGCTGGGCCGGCCGGCGTGGTGGCTCAAGTGCGCGCCGACGAACAGCGCGTCGCACCGGGTCCGCTTTATCACGCGGGCCACGACCTCGCCCGGCGTGCCGGGCTCCACGTGAGTGACGAACGCCACGCGCTGCATCGAGAGGAGGGCCTCGGCCATGCCCACCACCTGCAGGCCCGCGTCGCGGTCGTCGCTCGCGTGCGCGATGTGCACGGTGCTTTCGACGACGGTCGCGAAGCGGATCGCGAGCTCGAGCGCCCGGCGGCTCGTCTCGCGTCCGTCGAACGCCACCGCGCACGACCGCATGGGGGACGGGAGCCCGCCGCACACGATCACGCAGCGTTCCGCGATGCGGATGAGCGAGGCCGCCGTGGGGCCCAGCGCGTCGCCCTTCGTGGTGACGCCCCGGCGCCCGATCAGCACGGCGTCCGCGGCCCTGGCCAGCTCGGCGAGCTCGAGGTCTGCCTCCCCCTCGCGCTCGACGAGCTCGGCCTGAAGACCGGCGGCGATCACGCGCTCCTGAGCGCGCTCGAGCATCGCGGCGCCGTCGGCGCCCGCGCCGCCGGGCTCCCGCACGTGGCCGACGATGATCGTCGAGCCGAACCGCTTGCCCAGCGTGACCGCCTGCTCGAAGGCGGAGTCGGCGCGCGGGCTGCCGTCGAGGCCCACCAGCAGGCGCGTGAACACGAGCGTTACGGCAACACCGCGAACGACTCCAGGTCGCGCAGCCCGAATACCAGGATCTCGCCGGTCATCGGCAACCTCCCCTCGAGCGCCTCCTCCCGCCTCCCCGTGTCGAGCCGCTCCGCCACGACCACATATTCGGTGCCCCGGCGGCGCAGCGCCACCCGCCGCCGCTCGCGCACCGCCCGCTCCAAGGCGTCCAGAGCGTCTGGCGTCAGGCTCGTGTATTCGTGGATCGCGGGCATGGGTGGGGCGGCGGACCTAGACGACCGCCACACTGCCGGGCGTCCCCGCCGTCACGCGCCCGATGATCGCGGCGGTCGGGGCCCCCTCGCGTCGCAACGCCGCCACCAGGTCCGGCGCGCGCTCGCGGTGGACGGCGATCAGCAGCCCGCCCGACGTCTGGGCATCGGCGAGCAGTACCCGAATGGCGTCGCCAATCCCGCTCGCGAACGTCACCCCGCCCGCGACGCTCGCCAGGTTACGCTCGGTTCCGCCCGGGATGGCGCCGCGCTCCGCCATTTCGCGCGCCCGTGGGATCAGGGGCACCGCCGCCGCCGTGATCTCAGCGGCCGCGCCGCTCGCCTCGAGCAAGCTCTTGAGATGCCCCAGCAGTCCGAACCCGGTCACATCCGTCGCCGCGTGGACCCCAACGGCAGCCATCGCCCGGGCGGCGCCGGCGTTGAGGGTCGTCATCACGGTGACCGCCGGCTCGAGGTCCGCCTCGGAGAGGAGATCGCGCTTCAGCGCCGTCGTCAACACGCCGGTGCCGATGGGCTTCGTGAGCACGAGCGCATCGCCCGGCCGCGCCGCGGCGTTCGTCACGATCCGATCGGGATGGGCCTCGCCGATCGCGACCATGCCGTACTTCGGCTCCGGATCGTCCACCGAGTGGCCGCCCACAATGAAAGCGCCGGCTTCCCGCGCCGCGTCGGCGCCGCCCCGCAGCACTTCGCCTAACAGCTCGAAGGGCAGCTTGCCGCGCGGCCAGCCGACGATGTTGAGGGCGAAGAGGGGCGTGGCGGCCATCGCGTAGAGGTCCGAGAAGGCGTTGGCCGCGGCGATGCGGCCGTATGCGTACGGGTCGTCCACGATGGGCGTGAAAAAGTCCACCGTCGCCACGATCGCGCGGTCCGCCGTCAGCCTGATGACTGCGGCGTCGTCACGGGTGGAGGCGTCGACGAGGATCCGAGGATCCGTCGCGACCGGCACGTGGCGCAAGACCTGCGCCAACTCGGCGGGGCCGAGCTTGCAGGCTCAGCCCGCGCCGTGCGAGAAGCGCGTCAGCCGGATCGCGGCCGTGGGTTCGGTAGACATGGTCTAGCGAAGATACTCTAATCGAGTCTCCAGGCGAGAATGGCTCCGGCGACGACGTAGCGGGCGAGGTCGACCGCCAGCCCGCGCAGCTCCGTGCGCGGCTGTCCCTGCGCCAGGCGCTGCACGCCCACCAGGACGCCCACGATCGCGAACAGGAGCCACCAGCCGCCGTGACCGAGCGAGTCGAACCAGAGCGAGGCGAACAGCGTCAGCGCGGCCGCCTCGATTGCCCGCAGCAGGACATACGCGCCTCGCCAGGGGGGACGGGCACCCCCAAACCGTGGATCGAGCGGCCACACGAGCACGAACAGCACGGCGACGGGAAGCCAGGCGAGCAAGAGCCGCGCGAGCGTCATTGCGCACGACCTACTACGGTTGCGGCTTCCGGCGCAGCTCCGGCGGGACGTAGCCGGGTCCGCGGAGGCCGCGGCCCGGCCGTGCCGTGGTGAGCTTTCCGTGGTCGAGCACCCGCTGTCCGTTCACGAACACGTAGGCAAACCCCACGGACGGCTGGTGCGGCTGCTCGAAGGTCGCGCGGTCGCCGACGGTCGCCGGGTCGAACACCGTGACGTCGGCGAACATTCCGGGGCGCAGGAGACCGCGGTCGACCAGGCCCACGCGCTGCGCCGCGAGCGAGGTCATCTTGCGCACGGCGAACTCGAGGGGGAACAGCTTGAGCTCGCGCACGTAGTAGCCGAGGATGCGGGCGAACGAGCCGTAGGTGCGCGGGTGGGCGGACAGCGCGCCGAACGGGCCGTCCGGCGCGACGCCGCCGAAGTCCGTGTTCACCGCCACCCACCAGGTCTTCATGGCGGCCCGCACGTCGGCCTCGCTCATCACGAAATAGACCGCGTCGGTGCGGTGACCGCCCTCCGCCAGCACGATGTCGAACACCGTCTCCACGGGATCGCGGTGGCGGGTGGCCGCGATCTCGGTGACGCGCTTTCCCTGGAGATAGCGCAGCGAGTCTTGGAACGTCCCGATGATGAGCACGCCCGCGCCGCCTCCGGCCTCGTGGAAGAAGCTCTCGACGCCCCGCCCCGGATTCGCCATCTCGGCGTGGAGCCGCGCCCGGGTCCTGGGGTCGCGCAGCCGGACCAGGAGGGAGTCCCAGCCGCCGCTCTCCGCCCAGGTCGGAATGGACGCGTCCAGGGACGTGGCCGCGGCGATGTAGGGGTACTGGTCCGCCGTAACATCGAGCCCGGCGGCGCGCGCCGAGTCGATGCGGGCGAGGACGCGCGGCATCCGTCCCCAGTTGTCCCGCCCCGACACCTTGAGATGCGAGATCTCCGCCGGGATGTCGGCCTCCCGGGCGATGCGGAACAGCTCGTCCAACGCCGGATCGATCCGTGTCCCCTCGTTCCGCATGTGGCTCGCGTAGATCCCGCCGTGGCGGCGCGCGGCCCTGGCGAGCGCGATGATCTCGTCCGTCGTCGAATAGCTCGCCGGCGCGTACTCGAGCGCGGTCCAGACGCCGAGGGCGCCCTGCTCCATCAGGGTATCCACGAGGGCGGTCATGTGCGCGAGCTCGCCTGGCGTCGGCCGCCGGTCCTCCTTGCCCACGACCGCGAGGCGCACCTGCGTCGCGCCCACGAACGTGGCGATGTTCACGGTCGAGCCGTTCTTGGCGAGCACCGCGAAATAGCCGTCGAGGTCGCGCCAATCCTCGCGGTACCCGTACTTCTTCATCGCGTCCGAGTCGTCCAGAACCAACCGATCGGTGAGCGGGGCCACCGAGCCGCCCTCGCCCGTCACCTCGGTCGTGATGCCCTGAGTGACCTTGCTGAGCACGCGGTTGTCGATGAGGACGTTGATCTCGGACTGACCCATCATGTCGATGAACCCCGGCGCCACCACGAGCCCGCCCACATCCAGGGTTTCGCGAGCCTGCGATCCGCCGAGCACCCCGACCGCCGCGACGCGGTCGCCCGCCAGCGCCACGTCGCCCCGGTAGCGCGGGTTTCCCGTCCCATCGACGATCCAGCCGCCGCGGAGCACGACGTCGAACGGTGCGCCGACCGGCTGGCGTGCCGGGCGGTCACAGGCGGTGAGCGCCACGAGGAGGGCGGGCAGGCGGACGGCCGCACCGGCGGACGGGAAGCCCGTGCGGGGGTGTGTCTCCGTCCGCCCGACCGCCTGTCCGGCCGACCGCCGCTGCATCAGTGCCATGTTCTCCTCAGCGAATCGGGTTGTATCAACCGGCCCCGGACCATCACCCAGGCGATGCGCCGCGTCGCCCCGATGTTCTTCACAGGGTCGCCGTCCAGGACCACGAGGTCTGCGACTTTACCGGGTGCGAGCACGCCCAGCGAGTCGGCGCGGAGCAGCTGTGCGCCCCTGCGCGTGGCGGCCGTGATCGCTTCGAGCGGCGTGAGCCCGGCCGCGACCAGGAGGCTCATCTCCTCGTGCAGCGACAGCCCCGGAACGAGCAGCTGATTCGCGGCGTCCGACCCGGTCGCGATCAAGCCCCCAGCCCGCTTGAACTCGCGCACGAACTGGTCCTGGCGCGCGCGCGAGCGCCGGAACGCCTGGAAGTCTGCGGTGCGCCAGCCGGCGCGCTCGAGTAGCCCGGCGACGTCCCGCACGCTCGCCACCGCGGCCGGAACGTCCTCCATGCCGGGGCGCGAGGGCAGCGTGGGGTTGTCGAGCCGCGAGAGCGTCTCGTGCAGGACCAGCGTGGGCACGAGCGCCACGTGCATCGCCGCGAGCGTTCGGGCCACGCGCGCCACGGCTGCGGAGTCGAGCCCGGCCCATCCCTTCTCCTCGAGCGTCCACCCGGCGAGGAAGCGGTCGTGCGCTGCGAAGTACGGCGCGGGGTCCGGCGCCGCGGCCTGCACCACGCCGGCCATGTGCTCGAGCGACACGACGCCGGCCCGGGCGGCGGTGATCGCGTCGGTCTTCCCCAGATGCGCCGCGACCGGAAGCCGCAGGGTGGTCGCCTCATCCATGATTGCCGCCAGGAGCGGCGGCGTGATCTTCGTGTAGATCTTCAGCAGGTCCGTCCCGGCGACGGCGCGCTGATCGACTGCCTGGCGGCCCTGGGCGGGGGTCGCGACGCCCGTCGCCGCCGGATAGGTCGGGGGCACGCCGTCGATCATCGCGCCCGCGGTGAACATGCGGGGGCCGAGCACGGAGCCCAGGTTCAGGGCGCCGCGCAGCGCCAGCGCCGAGTCGGTGGGGCTCGCGCCCAGGTCCCGCACCGTCGTGACGCCCCAGACGAGATAGCGCTCGATCGCCCAGCGCTCGACGTGGGCGTGGGAGTCGATGAGTCCGGGGATGATCGTCTTGCCGGTCAGGCTGAATACGCTCGCGCCCCTCGGCACCTTCACCTCGTTGACGCGGGCGGCCACTTCGATGTGCCCCGCCTTCACGAGGAGCAGCGCGTCCTCGACGGGCCTGCCGCCCGAGCCGTTGATGAGCGTTGCGCCTTCGAGCGCGATCACGCCGTCGCCGGGCGCCTTACAGGCGGCGAGCAGCAACGCGAGGACGACGGACCGTCCGAGCGTCACCGGGGATCGCTTGACGTGTGGTCGTGGAGAATGAGCCACCGGCTGCCGCGCTTCTGGAGCAGGAGCGTGAACGGCCCGCTCGCCGTCACCGAGTCGCCCCGGTGCAGCGCGAACCGGGCGGTGCACAGCGCCAGGTCGACGGTGAGGGGGCGCACGCGCACCTCATCGAACGTGAGCGAGTCACGGGTCTTGCCGGGCGCGAAATACGCGGCCTGGTAGCGGTCGAACAGCTTCTGCCAGCCGTACAGCACGTGCCCGCCGGAGACGTAGCTCGTGAGCGAGTCCCGGGCGTAATCGCTCATGAAGCCGGCGAGATCGCCGCGGTTCCAGTCTCCGGCGCTCCGGGACAAGAGCGCCGCGATCTCTCCCTGCGGGTCGCCGAGCGGCACCTTCGGCGCCGCGCAGGCGAGGATGAACGCGGCGCTCACGCCCCGGGCCCAACGCCGTGCACCCACGGTCATTCCTCTTCGTTGCGAAGTCGCCCCAACGTACTTTCCATCATGGCCGATGCAACCCCGCTGCCGCTGCTCGGCGCTCGATTGGATCACGTTCGCGGGGCACGGCGAGCCCACGATGCAGCCCGCTTCCCGGTCGTGGTCGAGCGCGTGCTCGCCGCGACGCGGGATCCGTCGTCGAGGCGTACCGCGCGCTCAAGCCCTACACGATTCAGGCGATGGTGACCCGGGGGACTGACTGGGACGGCTCGAGTGACGCAAGCGTTGCGGCTCGGCTTCCGCGTCTCGAGGGAGTCCCGCGGGAGCGTCTCGAGGAGATGGCACGACCCATCCGCGAGGCGCTCCCGCAGTGTGACGTCGAGGTGTTCTAGCGGCGGCGCTTGCTCGCCGCGCTCTTCTTTTTCCCGCTCCGCTTGGCCTTCGCCTTGGGCCGCTTGCGGGCGGTCGTCTTCGCCTTCGGCCGCCTGGCCGCTTTCTTCGGCTTCTTCGCGGCGCGCTTCGGCTTCGGAGCCCTCATCGGCTCCTCCTCCATCGACCCCGGCATTGGTGCGGGCGGGGGCGGCGGCGGGAACGTCGGCTCCACCATACCGGAGCCGGTCCAGCTGCTCTCTGAGAAGTCGCTTGACTTGAGCATCCGATGTCTCCTCGCTGGTTGTCCGTGGGGGTGGCCTATAGCTTACGCTAGGAATGCTGTCACGCAAGTGAGCAACGCGTCGAAGCGGGCGTCCGATGGAGGGCTATGGAACGCGCCAGCCGCGCCTCCGGGCGCGCCGACAAGTTAGCTTGACAACGACACTTACGGGCGCTTACGTTGGCGCCGCTATGGTTGCTCGCGGCATCACCTTGATGGCCTTTGCAGTCCTCATGCCCGGCGGCGCTGTGGCGCAGAGCGTGGCGGAAGTTCAGGTGGCCCCGCCGTCGGTCACGATCAAGGTCGGCGAGCGGGCCGCGCTGCTCGCCACGGCGTTCGACCGCGCCGGCAACGTGATCCCCACGGTGACGTTCATCTGGTCTTCGAACAACCTCGCAGTCGCGAAGATCGACAACGAAGGCACCGTGACGGGCGTGGGTGGCGGCGTGGCGCTCATCGAAGCGCGGATCGGCGCACGCCGGGGCCAGGCGGCGGTCCAGGTGATCGCCTCCCAGCCGGGGGGACCGCCGCCCGTGTCCGGTGCGCCTCCGGCACCCTCACAGCAGCCGGGTGGCGAGCCGGTCGCGCCGCCGGCCGATGGGCTTGCGGGGCAGCCGCAAGGCACCGGGCCGGCGGCCGTGCTGCGGATCGATCCGCCTACGGTGTACCTCCTCCCCTCCGAGAACACGCGGGTCTACGCGCGCCCGCTCAAGGAGGACGGCTCGCCCGCAGCCCCGGTGTCGGTGACGTGGAGGTCTTTGCGGCCGGACATCGCGAGCGTGGATCAGAACGGTCTCGTCGTCGCGCTCGCGCCCGGCCAGGGGACGGTCCAGGTGACGAGCGCGACCGGCCTCAATGCGACCGCGCCGCTCGTGGTTCAGCAGAGCGACATCGCGATCTTCGAGGCGACTCCGGTCGCGCTCTCGCCGGGAGGCGTCGACACGCTCCACGTTATCGTGCCCGCGCAGGGGAACCGGGTGGTGAGTCCCGTCGCGATGCAATGGGCCACCGCGGATCCCAACATCGCGCGCGTCTCACTCACGGGCGTCGTGACCGCGGTCGCGCCGGGGCGGACGACGCTGCTCGTGTCCGGCCTGCTGCAGTCCAAGGTGATCGACGTGGTGGTGCACAAGACCGTGGCCGAGCTGAGGGTGTCGCCCTCGTTCAAGCAGGAAGTGCCGCTGCCCATCGGGGGGACGACGACGTTCCAGGTGCAGGCACTCGCGGGCGACCAGACCCTGGTGCCGGAGGCGCCGCTGCGTTGGACCGTGGACGACCCGTCGCTCGCGGTGTTCGACCCCGCCACCGGAACGATGTCGGGGAAACGGGCCGGCAGGACGACCTTGACGGTGAGGGGTCCGGGGCCGGGGTTGACGGTGACGTGGCAGATCCGGGTCCTCGCCGCCGGGGTGAGGCTCTCCGCGTCCCGCATCGGCCTGCCGGTGAACCGTCGTTATGCGCTGCGGGCGAGTTTCACCGACGAGGCCGGGGCGGTGCTCGGCCCGGCGACCGGCGTGACCTGGTCTTCCGACAACCCGTCGGTCGCGGCGGTAGGTCAGGATGGAATGGTCACGTCCCTCGACTACGGCCACGCTCGCATTGTGGCCACCGCGCCCGAGAGTCGCCGGGCGACGACCGAGGTGTTCGTGCAGGGGGAGATCGTCGTCGCGAGCTCGCGCTCCGGCCGGTTTCAACTCTACGCTACGGAGCGCTCCAGCGTGTCCCAGCTGCGCAAGATCATGGACGATCCGGCCGCGGCGACCGAGGCGGCGTTCTCACCGGACGGGTCGCGCATCGCGTTCGTCTCCACGCGCGACGGCCAGCCCGAGATCTACGTGATAGACGCGGACGGCTCCAACGCCGCGCGCCTCACCAACGCGCGGGCCGCGGACGCCGATCCCACGTTCACGGGGGACGGTCAAAGCGTGGTGTTCATGTCGAAACGCGGCGCTCATCGCCAGATCTTCGTGCAGCCGATCACGGGGTCCGACGCCGTTCCGCTCACCCAGGAGCCCACGGAGAACTGGCAACCCGCGGTGTCACCCGACGGCGAGACCATCGCGTTCGTTTCGACGCGCGAAGGAAATCAAGATATCTGGCTGATGTCGAAGGACGGCTCGAACCAGCGGGCCTTCACCAAAACGCCGCAGGTTCGAGAGAGCTGTCCGAAATTTTTGCGCGACGGGTCGCTCGCCTACCTCGTCGAGCACAAGCAGGGCGGCCGCACGGTGACGGAGGTCGTGAAGGCCGACCTCGCCACCGCGCAGGTGACGCCCCTCACCGGGTCCAATCTCT
Organism: Gemmatimonadales bacterium; assembly: GCA_036522535.1. GTDB lineage: Bacteria > Gemmatimonadota > Gemmatimonadetes > Gemmatimonadales > GWC2-71-9 > AG12. The sequence continues at coordinate 5,467 of DATDFP010000433.1, read as the reverse complement.
TGATCTCCGAGTTCGCGGTCTCCACGGCCGGTGATCTCCTCGCCCTGGTGGTGGGCGAGAAGAACCTCCCCAGGGTAGTCCTGCAGCTGGCGGGCGCCGCTGCGGGACCGCCCATGCCGCTCGCCGCCACCGGCTCCGAGCAGATGACCTCGCCGGCGTTCATGCCGTAGCTCCCGTCCGGGAAGGCTGGGCTCGGCGAGGCACGGTCCTGGGCGACCTTCGCTGGACGATTCTCTTCGCTCGCTGCGCTTCGGCACGGCGTCATGCCGAGCCCGCCCTCGAGGTGAGAAAACTGATAGCGGGCGCTCGTCAACTCGGCGTCAACAGGCGGCATTAAGGCTCTCGTGCGGTATTGAATTTCCGCGCCTAAGTATTTATCTTGCCGCCACTTAGCCACTTAGCCACTTAGCCACTTAGCCACTTAGCCACTTAGCCCTCACCCCATGACCGCACCCAACGCCCGCGAGCGCATTCTCCCGCGCCTCATCGAGGACGAGTTGAAGGAGTCCTTCCTCGACTACTCGATGAGCGTCATCGTGCAGCGCGCGCTGCCCGACGCGCGCGACGGTCTCAAACCCGTCCACCGCCGCATCCTGTACGCGATGCACGAGCTCGGTCTCGTGCCGGGCCGCCCCTACAAGAAGAGCGCCACCGTCGTGGGCGACGTGCTGGGCAAATACCACCCCCACGGCGACATCGCGGTCTACGACGCGCTCGTGCGGATGGTGCAGGACTTCTCGCTGCGCTATCCGCTCGTGGACGGGCAGGGGAACTTCGGGTCGGTGGACGGGGACCCCGCGGCGGCTTACCGCTACACCGAGGCGCGGCTCACCCGCATCGCGATGACGATGCTGGAGGACATCGAGAAGAACACCGTCGATTTCGTCGCCAACTTCGACGAGCGGCTCCAGGAGCCGACGGTGCTCCCGTCGAAGCTTCCGAACCTGATGGTGAACGGCGCCGCCGGCATCGCGGTGGGAATGGCCACCAACATCCCGCCGCACAACCTGAGCGAGGTGGTTCAGGCGATCAACCACCTGGTGGACCACCCCGACGCACCCGTGAAGGACCTCCGGAAATTCGTGCGCGGGCCCGACTTCCCCACGGGCGGGATCATCTACGGCCGCGACGGGATCCGGGAGTGCTACGACAAGGGCCGGGGGCGGATCGTGATCCGCGGGCGCGCGGTGGTCGAGGAGCGGGAGTCCACGGGGAAACACCAGATCGTCGTGACCGAGATCCCGTATCAGGTCAACAAGAGCAACCTGGTCGCGCAAATCGCGGCGCTCGCCAACGACAAGAAGATCGAGGGGATCTCCGACCTGCGCGACGAGTCGGACCGCGAGGGGATGCGCATCGTCATCGAGCTGAAGCGCGACGCGGTGCCCGCCGTGGTCCTGAACCAGCTCTACAAGCACACCCAGATGCAGACCACCTTCGGCGCGATCATGCTGGCGCTCGTGGACGGCGTGCCGAAGGAGATGGACCTGAAGGAGCTGCTGCAGCATTTCATCGAGCACCGGCACACCGTCATCACCCGTCGGACCGAGTTCGAGCTGAAGCGCGCCCAGGACCGCGAGCACATCCTCGAGGGCCTCAAGATCGCGGTCGACCACATCGACGAGGTGATCAAGATCATCCGCAAGTCCAAGGATACGCCCGCGGCGGACTCGAGCCTGCGCAAGCGCTTCGAGCTGTCCGAGAAGCAGTCGGCGGAGATCCTCAACATGCGGCTGGCGCGGCTCACCGCACTCGAAATCACCAAGCTCGAGGACGAGCTGAAGGAGGTCCGCAAGTTCATCAAGGAGTGCAAGGAGATCCTGGGCTCGAAGCCGCGACGCCTGAAGATCCTGAAGGAAGAGCTCAGCGAGCTCGCCGCCGGGTTCGGCGACGAGCGCCGTACCGAGATCGTCGCCGACCAGGGCGAGTTTTCCATCGAGGATCTGATTGCCGAAGAGGACATGGTGATCACCGTGTCCCACGCGGGCTACATCAAGCGCCTCCCCGTCTCCGCCTACCGGCGCCAGCGCCGCGGCGGCAAGGGCGTCATCTCCGCCCAGACCAAGGAAGACGACTGGGCGGAGCACCTCTTCATCGCGTCGACGCACGACTACGTGATGTTTTTCACCCAGAACGGCCAGTGCTACTGGCTCAAGGTGCACGAGATCCCACAGGCGGCGCGGGCGGCGCGCGGCAAGCCCGTGATCGGGTGCATCGCGATCAAGCCGGACGAGCACGTGGCGGCGCTGGTCCCGGTGCGCGAGTTCTCCGAGGACCAGTTCCTGTTTTTCGCCACCAAGCACGGCGTGGTGAAGAAGACCGCGCTCTCCGAGTTCGGCAACCCGCGCTCCGCGGGCATCCGCGCGATCAACATCGAGAAGGGCGACGAGCTGATCGACGTGCAGGTCACGGACGGCTCGAACGACATCGTCCTCGCCACCCGGCACGGGATGAGCATCCGGTTCCACGAGAAGGACGTGCGGGACATGGGCAGGACCGCGACGGGCGTGAAGGGGATCGAGCTCGATAAGGGCGACCAGGTGATCGGCATGGTGGTGGTGCGCCGCGCTTCCACCCTCCTCACCCTGACCGAGACGGGCATGGGCAAGCGCTCGGAGCTCGACGAGTACCGCGTCCAGCACCGCGGCGGGCGCGGCATCATCACGCTCAAGCGCACCGACAAGACGGGGGACGCCGTCGCGCTCAAGGAGGTTCTCCCCGACGACGAGCTCATGATGATCACGAAGAAGGGCATCATGATCCGGGTGCCGGTCGAAGGTATCCGCATCTCCGGCCGCAACACCCAGGGGGTGAAGATCATGAACCTCACGCCGGGCGACCTGGTGGTGAGCGTCGCGCGGGTGGTCAAGGAAGACGTGGGAGAGAACGGCGGCGAGGGCGGGGAAGACGAGGAGGACGCGCCGGCGGGTGGCGCCAAGAGCACGGCGAAGCCGAAGGGCCGGCCCCGGGCGAAGGCGAAGAAGTAACGGTGGTCACGGCCGAGAGCGTGCGCGAAGCGGCCGCGGGCCTTCGCGGCGTGGCGGTCCGGACTCCACTACGCTACGTGGAGCCGCTGGGCGCGTACCTGAAGCTCGAGAGTCTCCAGCCGACCGGCGCGTTCAAGGTCCGCGGGGCCTACAACGCGATCCGCAAGCTCTCCGACCGCGCGCGCCGGCGCGGCGTGATCACCTACTCGAGCGGCAACCACGGGCAGGCCGTGGCTTACGCGGCTCAGTACGTCGGGATCCGGGCGGTGGTGGTGATGCCCGAGACGGCGCCTGCGGTGAAGGTTCTTGGCGTGAGGAAGTGGGGCGGGGAAGTCGTGTTCGCGGGCCGCACCTCGGAAGACCGGCGCGTGAAGGCCGAGGAGATCGCGCTGCGCGAAGCGTTGGCCGTCGTCCCGCCGTTCGATCACCCGGACATCGTGGCGGGGCAGGCCACGGTTGGCCTCGAGATCGCCGAGCAGCTCCCGGCCGTCGAGACGGTCGTGGTCCCGGTGGGAGGGGGCGGGTTGATCTCGGGCGTGGTCGTCGGGCTCGCCGCAGCGGGGAGCGGGGCGCGCGTGTGGGGGGTCGAGCCGAGCGGCGCGCCCAAGCTCCAGCGCTCGCTCGAGGCCGGGAAGCCGGTGCGGCTCGACCGCACGGCCAGCCTCGCCGACGGCCTCATCACGCTCACCGTGGGAGAGATTCCCTTCGCGCACCTGACCGAGCAGCGCGCGCGGCTCTGCGGGGTCGCGCTGGTGGACGATGACACGCTCCGGGAAGCGATGCATTTTCTATGGCGCGAGTGCCGCCTGGCCGTCGAGCCCTCCGGGGCCGCGACGACCGCGGCGCTCCGGGCCGGCGTCCTGAAGCCCGCCCCGCCCGCGGTGCTCGTCGTGAGCGGGGGAAACGTCGATGCGTCGCTGCTCGAGGTGTGACACCACATGCCCGGCATCGCGGGAGCCAAGATTCTCCTCGCCGACGACGACCAGTCGCTGGTCCGCACCCTCAGCTGGATCCTGAAGCACGAGGGGTACGAGGTGGTGGTCGCGCCCGGCGGGGAAGGATTGCTCGGGAAGCTCGAGGAGGAGCGCCCGCACCTCTTGCTCCTGGACATCATGATGCCGCAGGTCGACGGCCTGCAGCTGCTCCAGAAGATCAAGGCCGACGAGCGGTTCCGCAACCTGCCCGTGCTGATGATCTCCTCGGTCCAGGACGTCGAAGGGGCGACGGTCCGGTCGCTGGGCCTGGGTGCCGCCGACTTCATCGCCAAGCCGTTCCGGGCGCGCGAGCTCCTGGCGCGAGTCGAGGCGCACGTGCGCTCCTCCCAGGAGCTCTCCAGGGCCCGGGAGGAGGCGCAGAGCCGGGGCGCGATCGTGGAAATCCTCCACGAGGTCACCGACTCCATCAAGCCCGACGAGATCTACCACATCCTGGTGCGGCGCGTCGCCCGCGCACTCCAGATCTCCAAGTGCTCGATGGTTCTCGCCAAGCCCGGCGACCAGTTCGGGCTGGTCGTGGCGGCGTACGAGAACCCGATGCTCCGCAACCTGCAGGTCGAGCTGGCGCGCTACCCGGAGATCCAGGGTGCGCTCACGAGCGGCCGCCCGGTGCTGGTCGCGGATGTGGGCAGCGATCCGCTGTACGAACCGGAGCGGGTGCGCTGGCAGCGTGAGGGTGTTCAGGTCACCACCGGCTCCGCGGCGGCACTGCCGTTCTCCATGAAGGACCGGCAGATCGGCGTGTTTTTCCTGCGCACTACCGGGGAGGACCCGGCCCTCACACTCGGCGACGCCGACTTCGCCGAGACCGTGATCCGCACGGCCGTGGCCGCGATCGAGAAGGCGTACGACTTCGAGACGGCGGTCTCGGACAGGAAGCGCCTCGAGAAGCTCGCGGCCACGGACGCCCTCACCGGGTGCCTCAACCGGCGCGCCTTGTCCGACGTGCTGGGGATGGAGCTCGACCGCGCGCGCCGCTACAACCTGGCCCTGACGATCCTGCTCGCCGACATCGATCATTTCAAGGTGGTGAACGACACCCGCGGCCACCTCGCCGGGGACTCGGTGCTGCGCCAGGTCGGCGAGATCCTGCGGCGGGAGACGCGCTCCGTGGACCTCGTGGCCCGCTACGGGGGCGAGGAGTTCGTGGTGGTGCTGCCGGAGACGGCGATGCACGGCGCGGTGATCTTCGCGGAGCGGCTGCGGAGGCGCATCAAACAGCACGACTTCGCGGATCCCGGCGAGGAGCGGCTCGACCTCACCGTCTCGATCGGGCTCGCTTCGTTCCCCGACGACCGCGTGACCAGCGCGGACAGCTTCGTGGCGCTCGCCGACCAGGCCCTCTATCGGGCCAAGAACGAAGGCCGCAACGTGGTGCGGCAATGACCGAGCGCCGTTGCCCGAAGTGCGGCGGCGTCTACCCCGACGCCGCCCGCTTCTGTTCCCGCGACGGCACCATGCTCGTCGAGGTGCAGTCGCGGAAGG
>DATDFP010000432.1:0-8198 GCA_036522535.1 Gemmatimonadales bacterium | reverse complement strand
TTCGAACGTCGCGCTCGCAGTGCTCCCCCACGAGCCCGCCGTCATCTGGTACGGCGCGCGCCTCGGGGTGTGGCCGACGACCCTGATCGCCACCGCCGGAACGGTCGCCGCCGCGCTCGTCGATCACCGGCTGTTCGCCCCGCTCGTCAAGCGGGCGGCGGCCGGGGGGGTCCCCGGACTATTCACCCGGGCCCCCTTCGCGATCCTCGCCCTCTCCGGCCTGACCCCACTTCCTTTCTTCCCATTCAAGGCGCTGGCGTTCACGACCGGCTACCCGAGGGGACGCTATCTCGCGGCGGTCGCGGCGCGGTGCCTGCCGCGCTACGCCCTCCTCGCGTGGCTCGGGATCGCGGTCCGGCTCCCCACGTGGCTCTTTGCTCTGTGGTTCGTGCTGCTGATGATTCCCTCCCTGCGGATGCTCGCGTGGCCACGGCAGCGCGCGAGCTGACTTTCTTCCTCGCGGAGCCCGAGCGGCGGTTGCTACGCGCGCTCGCCGCACGGCTGCCGGCGGCCGTGAGCTCCGACCACCTGACCGCCCTCGGCGTGCTCGGCGCACTCGGCGCGGGGGCCGCGTATGCGCTGTCGCGCGTCAGCCCCATCTGGCTGTGGGTGGCGAGCGCGATGCTCGTGGTCCAGTGGGTTGGCGACTCGCTCGACGGCACGCTCGCCCGGGTCCGGCGCGCCGAGCGACCACGCTACGGCTACTACTTGGACCACGTCGTGGACGCGTTCTCGACCGCCGTGATCGGTCTCGGCATCGGGCTCTCTGGCTACGTGCACCTGGGCGCTGCCCTCGGCATCGTCGTTGTGTATCTCGCCTTGTCGATCAACGTGTATCTCGAGTCGGCCGTGCTGGGCGTGTTTCGGCTCGCGTACAACCGCATGGGCCCGACCGAGGTCCGCATCATCATGGTCATCGCCAATGCGCTGCTCGCCGTCCTCAGTCCCGTGCCCTCGCCCATGGCGCGCACGGTCGCCACGGCCACGCTCGGCATCCTCGCCGCGGGCATGACGGGGTTGCTCGCCACCCGTTTTGCGCGCAATCTCCGCACCCTCGCGCAACTCGAGCCGTGCGGTCACACGACTGCTGTGCGGAGCCCGAGGGCAGAGGCGCGATTTCCACTGGGGTTGCGCGCGGAGTCTGATGTGCCGGCACCGACCTGCGCAATACCGTTGCTTTGCGCGGGAGATCGCCGCGTCGGACACGCGGAGCGTTCGGGCGCCCCACGTTCGGGAGCACGCCTTGGCGAACTAGGCGACCGAGGTGATCGGCCGAATAGCCGCACTCGCGCGCCGCGTCGGTGAGGTTCAGGGCCTCGTCGTCGTCCAAACCCGCGATCCCGAGGGCCACACCTTTCATGGCCCGATGCCGTAGAGGAAGGCAGAGGAGACTGGTATGAGCACTCGCAAGATTAAGAAACCTTCTGGTACTGCTGACGTGCTACGGATGCTGGAACCGCTGAGGCGCGACGATCCGGCGATGCAGGAGATGTTGGCGGAAGAGCGGAGCAACGCCGCCGTGGCGCGGCAGATCTACGAGCTTCGGACGGCCAGGGGCCTCACCCAGCAGCAGCTGGCGGAGTTGATCGGGACCAAGCAGCCGGTCATCGCGCGGGTCGAGGATGCCGACTACCAGGGGCATTCTCTGGCGATGCTGTACCGCATCGGTGCCGCCCTCGGATGTCGCGTGGCCGTGGGGTTCTTGCCGCGGGCAGCGGGAAAGAGAAGTAAACCGCGTCAGGCGCCGATGCGGTCACCCGCGAGACGGACGCGGGCAAAGGCGCGTTGACTAGGGTGGTACGGTGTGTCCATTGCTGTGTCCATTGAAACCGAGACGAGCGCCCAAGGCCGGCGCGGGAGCTTCATCAGCGAGCGCGGGCCACCGGCTCCGCCCCGTCACCGGCTTGAGCGTCGATCGGCCCCTGGACGCCGAGCGCTTGGCCGGCAGGGACACCTCGGACAGGGGCAGCGCCTCGCAACAGATCATACAGGTGGGCCGCAGCCACCATGCCGATGATCGGGGCGGTCCAGTAGATCCAGTGCCGGCTCCAGAGGCCGCCGACGAGAGCCGGCCCGAGGGACCGTGCCGGGTTCATCGAGGCGCCGGTCAGGGGGCCCCCCATGAGGGCACAGAATCCCACGGTGAGGCCGACGGCGATCCCCGCAAACCCATTCGCCACGCGATCGTCCGTCGCCACGGCCATGATGACAAACATGAGCGCGAACGACAGCAGGGCCTCGACCGTGAAGGCGCCCGCAACCGGGACGGCCGGGAGCGTGGCTCCGAGGTTGCCGGCCATGCCCAGCACCAACCGCAGTATGGTTGAGGCTCCCGCCGCGCCGACACACTGAGCGAGGATGTAGGGGATCACTTCGCGGGTGGGGAACCGACGCACCGACCAGAACGCGATCGTGACGGCGGGATTGATGTGCGCTCCGGACAGATGGCCGAGACCATAGACCATCGCCGTCACGACGAACGCGAAAGCCAGGGCAATCCCGGTGTGACCCAGCACGCCTCCGCTATGGGCGTTCACCATGACCGCGCCGGGGCCGATCAACACCAAGAAGAAGGTACCGAGGGCTTCGGCGACCAGACGACGGTGCTGGACGTTGTCCATCATCCTGCCATGCGGATCCTGTACGCCCCTCACTGTCCGCCCGTGCGCAGGTACTCGGCGAAGTCGGTCGGGAGCTCGCTGTCGCAGATCCCCTTCATGGCGGCTTTGAGGTCGTATTCGACGCGCACGAACTCAACCCGCGTGCCGGCGGCGTCGACGTCGAGGAGGACGTAGCCGGCACGCCAATCCCCGTCCTTGGGGCGCCCGACGCTCCCGGTGTTGACGAAGTGGATGCCCTCGACGACGCGGTGCCACGGCTTATGCGTATGGCCGAACGCCAGCACATCGCCCGGCTTGGCCCCGGCGATGCTCGCCATCTGCAGGCAGAAGGAGTCCGGCCGGTCCTCGGTCCAGTAGACGGTGTTGAGCGTGGGTGTGCCGTGGACGAGAAACACCGTCGGGCGAGCCACGTGCCCGCCGAGGGGCTTCAAGTCGATTCGAAAGGGAAGGCCGGCAAGGTACTCCTTGGTGCCGAGCGAGACGTGCTTGCGGGTCCACTCGTAGCTGATGTGGGACAGCTCCTCCTGACGTGGGTCCTCGTACCTGCAGCCGCAGTGTTTGTAATTCGTGCCCACCGTCGAGTCGTAGTTGCCTGCGACCCCCTCGATCCCGCGTGTTCGCAAGAGCGCGACCGTCTCATCCGGCCACGGCGCGTAGCCGACGAGGTCGCCGAGGTGGTAGGTAGCGGCGATTCCCTCGCGGGAGCTGATGTGTGCCAGCACGGCTTCGAGGGCCGGCAGGTTCGCGTGGATGTCGGAGATGAGGGCGTACCGCATCCGGACTCAGCCCGCCCTCGACGCCAGGGTCACGAGCACGGCCTCGCCCTCCGCTCAGCGACTCTCGTCTCAGCCGACGCACGCTCGCGGTCGAGCGAGGAGATGCCGCGAAAGCAGGTGCGCACGCACCCGATAAGGTTGCGGTGCACCGGGTCCTTGGGTTCGGCGAGATGGTAATAGGTGAATCTGAGCTCCGGCCTTGCCGCCACCAGTCCGGTGCGACGCAGGTAAGCGAGATGACGGGAAACCGTAGGTTGCGCCAGGCCGAGCAGGGCGACGATATCGCACACACAGAGCTCGCCGGCGGCAAGAACGTTCAGTATTCGGATACGGGTGGGGTCGGCAAACCCCTTGAACAGCGCGTCCAGGACGGTGAGCGCAGGGCGCAGGCCCCGCTCGATTGTCATTCGCATTGTTGCATTAAATATGGATAAGCGTATATATTAGTCAAGCTCTCAGCAGTCTGGGTCACGAGCCCGTCATGGCCCGTTCTCGGGTCAGGTGTAAGATTCGCGCAGCTCGTTCGTCAGCAGGTGTGCCGGGGTCGGATGGTCCGACCCCGCTCACCCGACGAGGAGGACCAGATGTTTGCTTCCCAGCTCCCGACGCTTGGCGCGTGCGATTGCGACTGCCGCAACGACCCGAGGTGCGACTGCCACGAGGCCTGCTGCAGCGAGTGACCGCGCCAGCACCAGGTGCGGTCGTGCAAGCGCTGGTGGACAACCACCAGCGCTTCCTTGCGTTCCTAGAGCGCCGCGTTGGGTCGCGCGACACCGCGGAAGACATTCTGCAGGACGGATTTGTGCGCGCCCTGGAGCGGGCGGATACACTGCGCGCCGGGGAATCGGCGTCGGCATGGTTCTACCGGCTGCTACGGAACGCGCTGGTGGATCACTACCGGCGTCGGAGCGCAGAAAACCGCGCGCTTGCGGCGGCCGCGGCTGAGTCTCAGGCGCTCGATACCGAGGCCGAGCTGCGTGACACCGTCTGCGCCTGCATCCGTGAGCTAATCGCGACGCTGAAGGTTGAATACAGCACCGCCCTGCGCCGGGTCGAACTGGATGGGGAGAGGGTGGATGTCTTCGCCCGCGAAGTCGGCATCACAGTAACGAACGCCTCGGTCCGGCTGCATCGAGCACGGGAGGCGCTGCGGCACCGGGTGCTCGAGAGTTGTGGAACGTGCGTAACTCACGGCTGCCGCGACTGCGAATGCGGCGAGCCCCGCGTGCATAGACAGACACCGTCACAGGTTCGTCCTCCGAGCTAATCCGTTGAAGGCATGTTAGCGGCAGCCGATCTTCCCTGACCCGCTCCCGCGGCTCACCCCGCCCGCGAACGTGGTCTTGAGACGCCGCAGCGGCGAGGTCAAGCCCACGGGTGACGTGCCGGCGAATGCGGTGCCCAGGCCGAGCGAGAGGCTCCACTTCGGGGATGCCGACGTGAGCCCGACGCTGCCGTCGAAGGTGAGGGCGAGCGCGCCCGCGAGCCGGTGAGTCGCCCCCGCCCCCAGCATGCGGCTCAGAGGCTGCGTCGAGTCGGCCTGTCCCACGTCCACACCGAGCGAGACGCCCGTCCTCCAGCGGGGCGAGACGTCATAGCCCGCTTCGGCGCGGAGGGAGGTGGCGTGCGGCGCGCTCAGGCTGGATTGGGCCGAGAGGCCGCCGAGACTGTGGCTGGCGTCGGCCGAGAGGTGCAGCTGAGGGGCGGGAGATGCGCTGGCTCCCACGTCGAGTCCAAAGGACGTCTCCCCGCTCCCGAGTCCGCACGCGGCGTTCCCTGTCGGAAGCACCACTGTCAACGCCGCCCCGACGACCGGCGCACCGGGCGTCGCGAACGCATGGGATGCGGCGGCGGTCACCGGCAGGTCGCCAGCTCCGTTGCTCGACAGCGACCGGCCGCTCACCAAGTCGGAAACGTGCAGGACCGACGGCACCGCAGACAGGCTGAGCCACGGACCCGCCTGGACTTGTAGGACGCCGGTCAGCGCCTGCTCGGACCGCTGATCGGTGAGCTTGACCACGCCGAGGCTCATGCCGGTAGCGGCAGACGTTTGGGCAGCCGCCGGGACCGTGCGAGCCAGAACCAGAAGGAAGACTCCGCGGGTAAGCGTGCGCATGATCCACTCGGAAGTGGGGTTGATCCTGCTCTCGGCGTCACAAGCTAACACCCCTCCGTTGTGAGCCACGTCACCCGTTGCGACCACGGAGGCGAGCAAGAATATTCGAGACGTTCAACTCCTCCGCGCGGGCAGCCACGTACACCGACGCTGAATGGCAGGCCGACTTCCTCGCGATCTTCGCCAAGCGGGCGCCACCGCCGCCGTGCGCTCGCTGTGGGCGCACCGGCTTCTTCGGCCCGAGACGAGCGGCCAACGATCGGCGCTACTGGCTCTGCAAGTTCTGTGGCTTCTCTGCGAGCGTCGGTGGCGGTCCCGTGCAGTGTCGGGCCACGGTCCATCGATGCACACAGTGGCCCACGGTCGCCGGCGCGCCGTACGTTTGGTGGGTTCAGCCTGATGAGACGCGGTACGAATGTCCCTACTGCGGCACAGTGGTCGAGGTGGCGAGCGCCACGGTCAAGCGGCCTGTCGAGGACCCGTCACATCCGTGGCACGGAGTACCGGAGAAGGCCACGTTCGCGCAGGCTGCGGCGTTCTGGGTGCGCCAGGGGCGCGCGCGTGTCTATCTCTAGGATTGTGTTACACCGAGCTCGCTTCGTTGAAGGGTGAGCCGTGGCCTCCGGATCCGTGTCGGGACCCGGAGGCCCAGCGCACCTCAGCTCGCCGGCTTCGCGGAGCTGGATTTTTCCCAATTGACAAAGAGGAACCCGCCGGGTGCGTCTAGTTTTGGCTCGCCCGGTCCGGGCAGGATTTGCAGCTGCAACTCGTCGATCTTGTTCTTCGAGCAATCCCAGCAGGCGAGCGCGAAATCGCCGTCCCGCCGGGTGCGGGACAACAGCATCACGTGCACCATGGCGTTGTCGGTCACGCGGGCGCCGTTCTTGTACAGGTGCCCGAACGCCCACAGCGCCACGGCGCTGTTGATGGTGGGCACGAGCGGCGTGTGCACCTGGGTGTTGCCGTGGTAGTAGAGGCCGAGGATCACGCCCCCGAACCGGGGGTGGTGCGGCACATCCTTGGTCTGCACGCGGTCCAGCACCAGGTTCCAGCGCGCACCGTCCTGGGTGACAAACTGGGCGACTCCAGCCACGGAATCGCGCACCGCCCCTTTGTCCCAGGCCGTGAAGATGAAGGTCCCGGAAATCGGGGTCACGTTGTTCGAGTAGGGGCCGTTTTTCACCTGCGACTCGAGGCCCTCCCGCTCATCCCCGAACTGCTTGAGGATCGGGGCCGCGCTGTCCGGAAAGGGGAACGGGCCCGGGAGGATCTGGATCACGGGCCCGCCGCCCGTCACGCGGATCGCCTGGACCTTCTCTTCACTTGCCGGCGACGCATTGATCTCAGACTTGTTGGACGCGCCCATCGCGGAGTGGCCGTAGCCCGACGACCTCGAGCTTTCGGGGCCCACGACCTTCAAGTCGGTCTCCATGCCGAGCTTCTTGTGCGAGTCCTCGCCCACGGGGCAGTACACCTCATAGGTCCCGGGCTTCAGCGTGAGCGTGAGGGTGGCGCTTGCCCCCGGCTGGATGATGGCGGTCTCCTGCTCGATCCCTTGCCCCTCGACCTCGAAGGCGTGCGGGATGCTCCCGGCGTTCGCGACAGTGAACGTCACGCTCCCCGCGGCGATGGTGTGCTCGGAGAGCTCTACCTTCCATTCGGACAGCCTGGCGCTCACCGCCGCCGGGTCGCCCGGCGCGGGGTGCGCGGGGGCCAGAGCGAGCGCGACGGCGGCGAGCAGCGGCCCCGCGGCGTTCCTGACCGGAACGGCATGCAAGTGCGACATAGGCGATCTTCCTCCTGCGAGTGTGGGACAGCAGTTTCGTTCGATGCCAGAGACCTCGCGCGCCGGGCATCTATTCCTGCGGGAATAATTCCGTCGGCTGCGGGGTCTTTTCCGGAAGGCCTACGCGACATCTTGAGGGGCGGTTGGAGTCAAGCGAGCTGGCGCGATTCGAAGCCGTCGTGTTGCCGCACCTGGACGCCGCGTACACGCTGGCGCGCTACCTGACGCGGAACGAGCACGACGCAGAAGACGTCGTGCAGGACGCCTGTCTGCGCGCGCTCAAGTATTTCGAGAGCTTCCGCGGGGAGGCGGCGGGCGCGCGCGCCTGGCTGCTCACGATCGTGCGCAACACCGCTTTCAGTTCGCACCGCCGCCAGCGTGCGGGCGGGGTCGTGCTCGAGTTCGACGAGACGCAGCACAGCGACGCGGTCGCGGAGGAGCACCCGGAGGCAGCGCTGCTCCGGAGTGGCGCGAAGGAAGCGCTCGGTCGCGCGCTCGACTGCCTGGCGCCGGAATTCAGGGAGGTGATCGTGCTGCGCGAGCTCGAAGGGCTGTCCTACAAGGAGATCAGCGACGTCGCGGGTGTGCCGGTCGGCACGGTGATGTCACGGCTGTCCCGCGCCCGCAACCGCCTCCAACAGGCGCTGCGTGAAGGGGAGGAAGGCCGGCCGTGACCCATCCGAGCCTGGAAGCCCAGCTAGACGCGTATCTCGATGGCGAGCTGGCCGCGCCCGACGCGCGCGAGATCGAGGCGCACCTTGCCCGATGCCCGGAGTGCGCGCAGCTCCGAGCGGCGCGGCTCGAGTTGCGCGCCGCGATCGCGGAGCGCGTCCCGGCGTTACGGGCGCCGCCGGCCTTGCGCGAACGCGTGCAGGAGGCGCTCCGGGCGACAGCCCCTG
>DATDFP010000431.1:0-12041 GCA_036522535.1 Gemmatimonadales bacterium | reverse complement strand
CCCGCCGACGCCGGCCGCGCGCGAGCAATGGATGAGCGACTCCGCCCGCTGGTCGGCCGCGCTCCTTGCGTCGGTTCTTGAGCGCGTCCGGACGCGATTGCACGTGAGCGCGCAGCCCGAAAGCGGGCTTGCTGCTCGGCTCGCGCTGCAGCTCGCCACCCGTGTGGCCGCCGTGCGCTGGCCACCGGACGGCGGGGACGAACTGCGCATCCGCAACGACGTCAACATTCGCGTGGCCCTCACCTACTTTCCGCGGCTGCCCAACCTCCTGAGCACGCCGGGCCGCTGAGGATTGCGCCAGATGAGCGTTTCTGGTCCCATGCGTATGGCCCGTGCACTCCCACTCGTTCTCACCGTCACGCTCACGCGGTGCACCGTTCCCGCGCCGCGGACGCCCAGTTTGTCCGGCCTGAACGCGCTCCGGGTCCTGGCCGACTCCGGCAAGGACTTGCCACGTCCTCGGCTGCCGCCGGGCTCGGACACGAACTCGGCGGCCGCGTACTACCATTGGGGGGAATCCCTCGTTCGGTTCGGCGCAAAGCTCGACACCGCCGAAATGGCCTTGTACTGGGCCTCCCGGCTCGATCCCTCGTGGGCGGAGCCGCTCTACGCACGATCCCTCATCCCCCTGCGGGCCTTGCGGAGCGACGCGCTCGAGACCTGGCTGCGCACTCACTCGGTGCGAGCGGCTGAGCGGCTCACCCTCACGCCGCGGCAGATCCATCTGGTCGATTCGCTCCAGCGCATCTCTTGGCACCGCAACCCATTCATGTTCACGGACCTCGAGTTCCACCAGTTGGCCCCGGGGCGCCCGGGGGATCCGGTTCGGGCCGGCTGGTTCGCCTTTACGGCGCGCCGCTTCGCGGCGGCGGACAGCCTGTTTGCCGTCGCTTTGCGGAGACATCCCGGTGACGTAGGGATACGCATCTATCGCGCGCGTGCGTTGTTCTATCTCGAGCGTTACGACAGCGCTGTGGTCGAGCTGGAAGCGGCGCGCGACACCGTACGGCGCAACGCCGAGGCGCGGCTGTCCCCTATGCTCGCCTCGATCGAGATGTTCGAGTTCGCGATCGGGGTAGCCCGGGTGCAGCAGGACGACTTCCCGGCTGCGCGAAGGGCGTTCGAGCGCGCGCTCACGGAGAACCTCGGGTTCTACTGGGCGCATGCCCGCCTGGCGGGTTCGGCATTGGCGCTGCAAGACACGGCGACGTCGCTCTCTGAGCTGGAACTGGCAATCCAGCTCGAGGGTCGCGATCCCGTGCTGCGGCTGTACGACGGCGTGGTGCTGGAGAGCGCCGGGCGCCTGGCGGAAGCCGAGGCGCAGTTGCGGCGAGCGATCGAGCTCGATCCGTACTACGCGGCCCCCTACTATTGGCTCGCGGCCAACTACCGAATGCGGCAGATGACGCCTGCGGCGAAGGAGCAGTATAACCAGTTTTTCGCCCACGCAGCCCGCGATGATCCGTACCGCGCCCAGGCCGTGCGGGAGGTCTCCGTCTTGGCCGCCGCGGCGGACTCGCGGTAATCACGCCAGGTTCATCTTCTTCAGGAGCGCCGTGAACCTGGGATCCGAGCGGAGCGGCGCGAACAGGAACGAGCCCTTGATCCCGTATACCCCGCCGGCTCGCTGCTCATAGGCCCGCTCCAGCGCATCCATAGCAAGGTCCCGTTCGCCGAGGCCGGTGTAGAGATAGGCCAGGTGATAGGGTGAGACGTAGCGCCGCCGCGCCTGCTCTTCCAGCTGTCGCAGCACGTCGCCGGCCCGCTCGACCTGGCCCGCCAGCGCGCAGGCCTGGCCCAGCTGCGCCAGGAACAGCGTGTTCCCAGGCGACAGCGCGACCGCCTGCTCCAGCTCGGCCAGTCCCTTCTGCAACATGCCCTTCTTCAGGTAGGCCCAGCCGAGGGTGGCGTGGCCCATCGGGTAGTGAGGATCGAGTTCGATCACCGGAGCGGCGGCCCGCAACGCCTCGTCGTACCGTCCGGCTCGAAGCAGGACCGTAGCCAGGTCCGAGCGGTGCGCCAATGGGTCGAGCTGCTGGGCGCGGGTCAGCATCTCCACTGCCTCGTCGTACCGCTCCAGTGCGGAGAGCATGTGCCCGTAGAGGTCGTAGGTGTCCCCGCTACCGGGATTCAGCTCCAGCGCCCGCTTGAACTCCAGCTCCGCGCCGGTCCAATCGAAGTCACAGGCGTACTTGAGGAAGGCCAGCAGGGCGTGCGCCTCCCCCAACCCGCCGTCGAGCTCGAGCGCCTTCGCCACCGCCTTTCGGGCCCGCTGATAGGCCTCCTCGGGCTTCAGCGCCCCGGCCCCATGCCCGAGCCCGAGCTCCGCGTACGCCATGCCGAGGCCGGTATGCGCCAGGGCGTACCTCGGGTCCTTCACGACCGCCTGCTGGAAGTACTCGATGCCCTTGCGGATCCCCTCCTGGGTGTAGCGGAAGAAGCAATGGCGCCCCTTGAGATAGAGCTGGTAGGCCTGGAGATCGGTGGTGGGCCCCTTGCGGATCTGGGTTCTCTCATCCGCAGTCAGCTCGGCCTCGAGCGCGCCCGCTATCCGCAGTGCCACATCGCTCTGGATCACGAAGATGTCGGTGAGCTGTCGGTCATACGTCTCGGCCCAGAGGTGGCGGTCGGTCTCGGCGTCGATGAGCTGGGCGACGATACGCACCCGGTCCCCGGCGCGCCTGACGCTCCCCTCGAGCACCACCGCGACCTCCAGCCGGGCAGCGATTTCCCGCAAGCCCTCTTCCCGCTTCTTCAGCGGCATCACCGAGGTGCTCGAGATCACCTTGAGGGCGCGGATCTTCGACAGCTGGGCGATCACGTCCTCGGTGATCCCGTCGGCGAAATACTCGTTCTCCGGGTCCGGGCTCAGGTTTGTGAACGGCAGCACCGCGATGGACCGGGGCCGCCCGGGAGCCGCCGCAGACTGAGTGAGCGCCTCGGCGAACGCCGCCGTGGTCCCGAACCGGTCGGCCGGCTCGGTGGCCAGCGCCTTCCGCAGAGCTTGCTCGACGCCCGCGGGCACGGTGGCCCGGAGGCGCCGCACGCCCGGCACCGGATCGGTCAACCGCTTGGCCATCACCGCCTGCGCCGTGGGTCCAGTGTAGGGCGGCTCTCCGGCGAGCAGCTCGTACAGGACGCAGCCCAGGCTGTACACGTCGCTCCGGGCGTCGAGCGCTCGGTCTCCCAGGGCCTGCTCCGGGCTCATGTACTCCGGTGTCCCCACCCAAACCCCGCGGTCCGTGAGTCGCTGGCCACCGCCGGTCACCGCCAGGGCGATCCCGAAATCCGCGACCATCGCCTCGCCTTCATGCAGCAGGATGTTCTCCGGCTTGATATCCCGATGAATCACGCCGTGCGCGTGCGCGTGGTCGAGGGCCGAGGCGGCGTGCCGGGTGATGCTGATCGCCTGCTCGATCGGAAGCAGCTTCTCACGATGGATCCTCTGGCGCAGGGACTCACCTTTGACGTACGGCATCACGTAGAAGAGGAACCCACCCGCCTCGCCGGAGTCGTACAGCGCGAGGATGTGGGGGTGATTCAGCTTGGCGACGATCTCGATCTCGCGGAGAAACCGGTCTGGTCCGATGGCGGACGCCAGCTCGGGCCGGAGCACCTTCACCGCGACCTTGCGGTGGTGCTTCACGTCGTCGGCGAGATAGACCGTCGCCATGCCGCCGCTCCCGAGCTCACGCTCGATAGCGTAGCGGTCGGCTAGCGCAGCGTTGAGGCGCTCCAGCGGCCCGGTCCGCATGGCAGTGTCCTCAGGCGCGTGCTCGGGTCTCGCCTTGCGCGTGCCGCCGCAGCACGGCGCGCACCGGCTCGCTGGCCTCGAGGTCCGCGCTCAGCGGCGGCGCCATGGCGCCGGCCTCGAGCAGCGCCTCCACGGTGCCGGCGTAGTCTCCGGTGTCCTTGTACCGGCCGTGCACCGAGCCGTGGAGGGCCCAACCGAGGGGTGGCAGGTCGAACGCGTCCCCAAGGATCTCGAGCGGCGCGTTGAAGCGCAGGATCACTTTCACCATGGCCACGTTACCGTGCCACGCCGCGAAGTGGAGCGGCGTGCCCCCGTGGTTGCCGCGCACGTCCACCGGCCAGCCGGCCTCGAGCATCAGCCGCACGGCTGCGGTGTTGTTGTTCTCCGCGGCGTTCGCGAGCTTCTTGCGCTCGGCTTCCGAGAGCGTGCGCGCCAGGTTGGGGCGGCTCGCGAGCAGGTCCCGAAACGTCGCCTCGTCGCCCAGCTCGCACGCCAGGGCGAGCTTCAGCTCGGCTGGGCTCCGCTCCATGAGCAGGCGGAAGACGTCCTCGTGCCCGAACTCGCGGGCGACGATGTGCGCCGTCTTGTTGACGCCGAGGCACCAGATGTAGATGCAACCGCCGGCGCGCGGATCCCGCTTGGGGAAATATTCCTCGGACACGCTGGTGCGGATGCACGCCGGATCGCCGTCGAGGTGTCGCTTCACAAGCTCCAGGTCGCCGAGCGCGGCCGCCATGAGGATGTCGGTCGTGGCGCCCCGCGATACCAGGTAGCGCGCCACGTCCTGCCGGTCACGGACCATGTACTGCGCCGGCGTCGATTCGTGGTCGATGTCGCGAGCGTCGATGTCGGCGCCGTGGTCGATCAGGTATCTCGCGACGTCGACGGTGGGCGCGACGTGCAGCGGCGTCTGGCCGTCGCCGCCGCGCGCGTGCACCAGGGCAGGCTCGGCGGACAGGAGCTCGTCGAGCTTGTCCCGCATGCCGAGGCGGGTAGCGGCGTGCACGTCCACGACTGCGCCCCGCTCCATCAGGAACGTGGCGAGGCCGGGATCCCGGTCCGGTCCCGCGGCGGCGTCGAGCACGCCGAAGCCCCCGGCCCACCAGTGGCTCTTCCGATTGATGTCCGCGCCCGCCTCGAGCAGCAGGTCGATCATCTCGCGGTTGCCCCACGGCAGGCAGGCGAGGAGCGGCGTCGCGCCGAAGGCGAACCCGGGCAGGGGGTCGTTGAGCCTGGCCTTCAGCTCGGAATGGCCGTCGAGCAACTGCGCAACGCGGCGCGTGTCGTTGGCGTTCACGGCTGCCACGAGCGCGGCGACTGGATCGGCGGCAGGCGCCGGAGACTCTACCCGAGCTTGCGACTCCATGCGTTCTCCCTCCGGGGGTCGCGCGATCTTATAAGATCGTCCCTCACCGCCCTCGTCGCGAGGGCGGCGATGCGTTCCGGCCACACGCTCTCCGCGCCGGACGCCGGCGATGCCGGGAACTGAAGCTGGCGGACGGACGGTTGATATGTCATGAGAGATTTGATGCGGGCCGCGCTCCAGGCGTCAGTGGTGCGCCGGGCACTGCGCTTCGCGGTGGTCGTGGGTTCCGTGCTGGTCAGTATCAATCACGGAGACGCGATCCTGCGCGGCGACGTGGACGGCGGTCGTTTGCGACGGATGGCGCTCACGGTCATGGTTCCGTATCTCGTCTCCACCTTTTCCAGCGTGGGAGCAATTCGCGAGCTGCGCGGATCGAAGGACGCAAGCGCCCCGGAAGAGCAGGACGCAAGGCGCTATCACACCGGCTCGGCCACTACATAGGTCGTTAGGGACACGCCGTTTCCCCGAGCCGGTCCTTCAGGACACGGATCAACGAAGGCCGGTAGGCACGTTCACGGGATTCCCAGGAGCTTGTGCGTCTGGAGGCTCAGCCGCCACTGCGGGTGCGCGAGGCAGTAGCGTACCGCGAGCTCGGTGTTTCGCGCGCGCTCCGGCCCGTCCATCGGTTGCAGGAAGAAATGCGCGAACTCGAGCGTCTCAAAGCGCTCCGGCTCCGCGCCCGCCTGGGGGAACACCAGCTTGAGCTCATTTCCCGAACGGAGCACGAGGTCGGCTCGCGCCTTCGGGCTCACGCAGATCCAGTCGACGCCGGGCGGCGGGATGAGCGTCCCATTCGTCTCGATGGCGAGCTTGAACCCGCTATGGTGCAGCGCGGCGACGAGCGGTCGATCGAGCTGCAGCAGCGGCTCGCCGCCGGTGCAGACGACGAGTGGCCGGCCTCGGGCCGGGGTCGCGTCCGGCCAGGCGGCCGAGACGGCCCGCGCGAGAGCGCGGGCGGAGTCGAATTTCCCGCCGCCCGGCCCGTCCGTCCCGACGAAGTCGGTGTCGCAGAACCCGCACGTGGCGCCCGGGCGATCCGGCTCGCGTCCGGACCAGAGGTTGCAGCCCGAGAATCGCAGGAACACCGCGGGCCGCCCGACGTTCGCCCCTTCCCCCTGTAGGGTGTAGTAAATCTCTTTGACGGCGTAGCTCATCGCGCCGCTCGTTCCTCCTGGCGGTAGCGGATCGGATCGCGCGCGCCGGCCTCCGCGAAACCCTTCAAGCGGAGGAGACAGGCATCGCAGCGCCCGCATGCCTCTCCCGTGGGCGAAGGATCGTAGCAGCTCGAGGTGAGGGCATAATCGACGCCCAGGGAAAGGCCCGTCTGGATGATCTGTTGCTTCGAGAGCGTGATCAGGGGCGTATGAATGCGCAGGCGCTGCCGGCCCTCGACGCCCGCCCTGGTGGCGAGGTCGGCCATGTGCTGGAACGCGGCAATGTACTCGGGCCGGCAGTCGGGGTAACCGCTGTAATCCAGGGCGTTTACGCCGATGAAGATGTCGGCTGCGCCCAACACCTCCGCCCAGGCGAGGGCGAAGGCGAGGAAGATGGTGTTGCGGGCCGGGACGTAGGTGACCGGGATGCCGCCGGCGATCTCGTCTCTCGTCCGGTCCTTGGGAACCGCGATGTCGTCCGTCAGCGCCGAGCCTCCGAACCGCCGCAGGTCCAGGTCGATGATCTCGTGACGCGCCGCTCGGAGCGCTCCGGCGATCCGGCGGGCGGCTTCGACCTCCACCTGGTGGCGTTGGCCATACCGGAACGTCAAGGCATACACCTCAAACCCCTGTCGTTGGGCGAGCGCGAGCGTAGTGGTCGAGTCTATCCCACCGCTCAAGAGCACAACGGCCTTCGGCCTGGGATTCGTCATGGGGCGGCCGATCGCCGGGAATCGACCGCGCGGGTCGCCGGCGACGTCGTTAGGTTACCAAAGATACATGAGCGATCGTGGAGACGAACACTGATGAGTCGAGGAGCCCGATCGATGAAGCCGGAGACGCCGGGACTTCCGCGCACGGGGCCGCTCCCGCGCCCATCGACCCCCGGCGAGGCGCGGGAATACCTCAAGGCCGAGTCCTTTCCCGCCCCCGATGTCCAAGCCGTGACCCTCTCGGCAACCGAGTTCACCTCCTTGTGCCCGCGGACGGGCCAACCGGACTTCGGCAGCGTCATCATCGAGTACACACCCGGTGAGCGCTGCCTGGAGTCGAAGGCTCTCAAATTCTATCTCTGGTCGTATCGCGACGAGGGAGCCTTCTGCGAGAGCCTGGCCGCGCGCATCGCCGACGACATCGTCTACGCGATCCAACCCAGGGCGCTGAGAGTCCAGGTGAGCCAGAACGCCCGGGGCGGTATCGCCCTGCTGGCCGAGGCCCGGAGAGGGCGGCCGTGAAGGGTGAAGCCCCTCGCCCCCGGCCGTGATGCCACTAACAGGCTCAGTCCGGGAACTGTGCGAGGGACTCCGATACCTCGCGCAGCTCGTCGGTCTGGAACGCGGGCTCCGTCGCGGCCTGCGGTTCCCGCGCAATCTCCCGCCCGCACTCCCCGAGACCGGCCAATATCCGCTCGATGCGGAACTCGAACTCGTGCAGTCCGTGCGCGGTGGCGATCTCATGGGCCCGCCTCATGGAAGCCGCGGCGCGCCGGAAATGGCCGAAGCGCGCCTGACCGATCCCTTCCTTCAGATAGAAGTCCGTGCGCATGTTCGGTGGCATGTCGTGCAGGCGCGCCTCGCATTGCTTCCGCCAACTGGCGAATCTCACACGGTCGCGGCGATACGAGGCACAGTGCATCAGTTCGATCATGGCGTTCGCGGTGTGGTCGTCGCCGCTGCCGCGCCGCACGACCTCCGACAGGGCACGTTCAGCTGCAACGGCGTCCCCGATCGTCAATAGCGCCACCCCCAGGTCACTGAGCGCACGGACGCGGGATGAATCGTCCAAATACAATTCAAACGCGCGCCACAAATGGGGGACTCCCAGGTCGGGCTGGCCTCTGGCAAACAGAACGATGCCAAGACCCTGCTCGGCACGGCCTTCGGCGTCCTGGTCGCGGGCGTGGCGCGCATCGGCAAGGCACGCCCGATACGCTTGTTCCGCCCCCGTGAGATTGCCGCGGCCCCACAGCACGCTCGCTGCACCGATCTGGCTCAGGATGGCGGCATGACCGTCGTTCGCACGCACGGCCAGCGCTCCGGCTTCGGCGTACAGGTCGTCGGCTAAGTCGAACTCGTTGAGCTTGCGGCGCACGCGCGCCATCCGGAGCCGAGTCGTGATCGCGTCGGCCGTATTGACGCGGTCGCTGCCCACCCGGAGGACCGTTTCCAGCACGTCGAACGCCTCCTCGAGCTTCAAGCGGTCCTCGAGATGATGCGCGTAGGCGAGCAATGGCGGAACCACGAGGAGCGCATCCCTGGCGCGCGCGGCGTCGGCGGCGGTCGCTACGAGCCCTTCGAGATGGGCCGCTTCGGCGCACTCCGCCGGGAGTTCCTCGCAGAAACGCTCGGTCGCCGCATGCTGGTAGCGAAAAGCGTCCGGATGCACCGGCTGCCGATCCGGCGCGAGCAGGTCCACCAGCCGAAGCGCAAGGAAGGCACCCTGACCCAGCCGCGTCTCGGATGAGCCTGCTCTAGCGGGACTGGTCAGCCTTCGCAGGAACACGGCGTGCGGCAGGCCCTGTTCTCTTCCACTCGCCTGGCTCATCGTTCGCCCTTTCGCCGGGCAGGAAGCGACCCTGCCATTTTGCAGCGTGTCAGGGACGCTTGCAACCATCAGCGGTGTCCCAGCACAACGGCCGCAGACTCTCGGCGCATTGCCCGGGGTCCGGTTCCAACGGTGACGATGGGCCTCCGATTGGGCGTCCGGCGCCCTACTACCCGACCGTGAAGTCGATCCTTTTCAGCACCGTTCCGGACGCGTCTCTCACCTCAACGTGCCAGGCGCCGGTCCATTCGGCCGGAACTGTCTTCCGGCTCCACGTGCGCCACGGTGATCCGCTCACGTGCAGCTCGACGTCGCCCACCTGCGTGTCGCCATGGAACCACACGTGGTGGATCGTCGTCTCGCTCCCCGCCGGAGCGCCGCTCAGCTTGGTCCAGCACACGACCTGGCCCACGTCCGGGGTGAAGGCGGAGCCCGTGTCCTGGGGCGCCCGATCCACCACTGACTTCGCCACCACGGCCTCATTGACCTCGAGGGCCTGCGTGGCGGGCGGCTGAGTCTGGGTGGTGTCTTGCGCCGAGACGGTAGGCGCGGCGGCGAGTGAGAGGGTAGTGAGGATCGTGCCAAGGTGTTTCATGACGGGCCTCCTCCAGAGTTCGCTCGTTGTACGGCTCGGCGCCGCCGATGTTCCAGCCAGGCACCGAGCGCCGCCGCGACCACCGTCCCGATGGCAGTGCCCGCGGTCTGGAACCTCATCTGGTACTCGAGCAGGCGGCCGTGACACTTGGCCGCGAAGATCGGGCCGACCAGGCTGCCGCACGAGGCCTGGCGCCCCGCGAACCCGTAGCCGGCGGCGAGGCCGAACACGAGCGGGAGCGCGACGACGACGAGATGGCGGAAGAAGAGTTTCATCGTAGGCTCATGACGTAGAGGAAGTTGTTGAGACGGGTGGGGAGGCGCTCATCTCGCCCGTTCGATCTTCCAGCGCTCCACCACCCGCCCGTCCTGCACGACGTGGTAGTTGTCGAAGTGCGCGACCGTGAGGCAAGAGTGGTTCGGTACGATCTCGAGCTTCTCCCCCACCTTGAATCGGCCTTCGATCACCGCGGGCGACTCGGCGCGGATCAGGCCGTGCTCCTGCGAGAGCGTGGCGACGGTGAGCTCGGGATGGTCTCGAATCAGGCCCATCGCCGGGGGGAGGTTGAGGTGCGTCGGCCCCACGTCCTTGGACAGCTCCAGCGCCCCGGCATCGACGATGAAGTGCGATGCCCCGGGTTGATGGGACACGACCGAGGCGAGCACCGTCACGCCCACATCCTCCGGAGCACAGCAACCGATCAACACCATCGTGCGGTCGTAGAAGACGTAGTTGCCGGGCCGGGCCTCGGTGACCCCGTCCAGCCGCTCCGCGGCCGCCATCGCCGGCGTTGAGCCAACGCTGATATCCCGCACCGGGATCCCTTCCCCGCGCAGGCGCTCGGCGAACCCGACCATCACACGCCGTTCGTCCTCGGCGACTTGGGCCGCCTCCTCGCGGCTCTTGGTGCGGTAGGCGTGGCCGGAGTGGCTGAGGATTCCGTCGAAGGTCATCCCGCGCTCGCGTCCCAGCTCCCGGGCGACTTCGAGCGCGTACGGCGCGTTCGGGTCGACCCCGGCGCGGTGATAGCCGCAGTCGACCTTGAGCCAGGCGTGGAGTCCGGAGCCCGCGAGGGCTTTGGCGGCCTCGAGATCGTCCACCACCACACGCACCGTGACGCCGGTGTCGGCCAGGATGCGGCGCGCGTGAGCGATGTGACCCGGATCGATGGGGAATGCCCAGGTGAGATCGCGGACACCGGCCCGAGCGAACACCTCGGCCTCGACCGTGGTGGCCACGGTGAGCCCGCGCCCGCCCTCCTCGAGCTGGAGAGCCCCCAGCTCCACGCACTTGTGGGTCTTGGCGTGCGGCCGGAGCGTGACGCCGAGCTTGCGCGCCCGCTCCGCCATCCGCTTCACGTTGCGCTCCACGACGTCGAGGTAGAGCAAGAGAGCAGGGGTCTCGAGGTCCTGAACGCGCGGGGACACGGCTACCCCTCGGGGATGGGCGTCGGTCGAGGTTCGGAAGAACGGGCGAGCACGAGGACGGCGAGCAACGCGAGGCCGCCCCACGTGTAGTTGGGCTCGCGGATGAACCAGAGGAAGTTCGGATAAAGCCCGAAGGTCAAAACCCCCGACGTGAGCGTGCCGGCGATCAGGAGCGTGGTTCGCACCCATGGGTCGTAAGGCCTCGGGCGTTGGAGCAGCGCGAGCCAGGCCGGGAAGGCGAGCGTGTAGTAGTACAGCCAGGCGATCGGGGACACCAGCACGGCCAGCAGCGTGACTGCCCCGATGTCGAAGAGGGTCGCGTCCCCTGACGCCGGCCGTCCGATCGCGAACGCGACCGCAGCGAGACAGCACAACTCGAGCGCCAGGACCACGGCGGGCGGCCAACCGAAGAAGAACGCGAAGCCCGGCAGCGATTGGGTGCCATACCGCGTGAGCACGGCGCCCTGGTGCGTGATGCGCAGCCAGTCGTGCACGGCGGTCGCCGCACCCGCGGGGCCGTACGGCAGCATCGCGCCGAGGGTCAACCCTCCCGCCACGGCGACTCCGGTAGCGAGCCCGCGCCAGCGGGCGCGGTACGCAAGATACAGGAGGAGCAGGGCGGGGAACCCCTTGATCGCGGTCGCGGCTCCGATCCAGGCCCCGGCCCGGGCGTCGCGCCGCGACTCGAGATCGGCCGCTGCGGCCACGATGAGGGCGAGGAGGATGGGCGTGAGGTTCAAATGCTCGAAGTTGCTCTGCAACGGCTTCGCCACGGCCGCGACGGTCACCGCGATCGGTGCCCAGGCTCGAGTCCAGGCCCGCCCGCGAGCGAGCGCCCAGCCGAGGCAGAACACGTTCAGCAGAGCCCACCCGGTCTTCGCGGCCGCGAGGCTCCAGCGCGCGACGAGCGCGAACGGCACGAGCCCGAGCGCCGTGAACGGCGGCCACCAGACGCCCTTCTCGGGATTCGCGGCATAGAGCGGCAGGCCGCGCAGCAGCCTCTCGCTCTGGGTGAGCTCCTGGGTGAAGTCGCCGCCCTTGTGAATGCCGATGGGGATGACGATCGCCGCGTAGAGCGCGCCTGCAATGAGGAGCGCTCGCGTGTCCCGGGGGTTCAGATCGATACTCCTGGCCACCTCATCATCGCTGCGCTAATGCTCGGGTTGGTGAACGCCGTGATCCGGCCCTTCATCCTCATCTT
>DATDFP010000430.1:0-2118 GCA_036522535.1 Gemmatimonadales bacterium | reverse complement strand
ATCTCGATCTCGCGGAGAAACCGCTCGGCGCCGAGGGCGGCGGCCAGCGCGGGCCGGAGCACCTTCACCGCGACGGCGCGGCCGTGTTTCCGATCCTGGGCCAGATAGACCGTCGCCGCGCCCCCGTGGCCGAGCTCCCGGTCGATCGCGTACCGACCGGCGAGCGCGACGCGCAGACGGACGAGCAGCTCAGCCATGCGACTCCGATCCCGCGATCCTCAAGAGACCAACCCCACCTTCTTGAGGAGGCGGCCGAACCGCGGCTCCGCACGCAAGCCGTCGAACGTAGGGTCCACCCTCAGGGTGAACATCGGCCACGGACGCTCCACATAGGCGCTGTCGAGCTCGGCGAGCGCCCGTTCGTTGTCGCCTAGGCCGGCGTGGATCATCGCGAGTGAGTAGTGTGACACGTACCGACCCTTCCTCGCCTCAGCGCGGAGGCGGGCCAGCTCTGCTAACCCCTGCGCCCGGCGGCCGCACCTCGCGTAGGTATAGCCGAGGAGACCCCGCCACATGACGACGGCAAGCCCCGGCGCGCCTTTGAGCGCGGCTAGGGACTCGGCGCACCGACCCAGCCACAAGTACGCTCGGGCAAGTTCCGCGCGTCCCACGTGCCCTTGAAACATGGAGTCCAGCTCCATAACCCGACGGGACTGGGCAAGCACTTCATCGTAGCGGCGGGCAAGGAATAACATCGTCGCCAGTCGAGCGTTGTTGACGGACGAGAAGGGATCGAGGTTAACGGCGGTCTGGACCTCGCGTATCGCGTCGTCCATTCGGTTGGTTGCCACGAAGTACCATCCGTGGAACAGGTGCGCATCGGGATAGCGGGGATCGAGGGCCAGCGCCCGATCGAGCTGCCGGCCAGCCGTCGGCCAATCCCAGTCGTAGAACAGCGCGATGAACCCCAGGGAGGTGTGCGCCTGCGCGAGCGCGCTGTCGAGCTCGAGCGCCCGCAGGGCGGCTGCCTTGGCGTTGGCATAAACGACGCGCGGTGGAACGTAGCCAAACACCCCAATGTGACTGTACGCATCACTCAGGCCCGACCAGGCCAGCGCGTAGGATGAGTCCTTCTGAATCGCCTGCCCAAAAAAGTCCTGGGCCTTCCGGAGGCTGGTCGAGTCGCGCTTGGCAAAGAAGTACCGACCCTTGAGGTACAGGTCGTGCGCCTCCGGATTCTCCGTGGGGGGCTTCACCAGGGCGGTAGTCGCTGCTCCTGAGAGCTTGACGCGCAGCGCTCCCACGATCGCCCGCGCGATCTCGTCTTGAACGGCGAACACGTCCCGGGCATCGCGGTCATATTCGTCCGACCAGAGATGGTAGCCGGTCGCTGCGTTGATGAGTTGCGCGCTCACGCGCAGTTGCGATCCCGCACGCCGGACGCTGCCCTCCAGCACGTAGCTGACGTTGAGCTTGTTCCCGATCTCCCGGACGTCGACCTGCTTTCCCTTGAAGCTGAAGGCCGACGTGCGAGCGGTCACCCGTAACCCGTCGACGTTGGCAAGGGCGGTGATGAGCTCCTCGGACATCCCGTCGCTGAATGGCTCGTTGTTCGGGTCTGCGCCGATGTTGACAAATGGCAGCACCGCGATGGAACGGGCTGGTTCGCCGGTAGAGCCGGGCCGGCGCGTCAGGAGGACGTATCCGGCCACGAGCGCGGCGACCCCGGCCGCGACGAATACGGCCGGACGAGCGGCCCGCCTCGCCAATGACGGGGGAGCGCCCGCGTGGGTGAGCGCGTCGCTAAACGCCGCCGCGCTGGGAAACCGGTCGGCCGGCGCCTTCGCCAGCGCCTTGCTCACGGCGCGATCCAGCTCCGCTGGCAGCTCGGGGCGGATCGTGCGCAGCGGCGGCACCGGATCGAGCGTGTGCCGGGCCAGGATTTCCTGCGCCGTGGTCCCCAGAAACGGAGGATGCCCCGCCAACATCTCGTACAGCACACAGCCCAGAGCGTAGGTATCGGCCCGGCCGTCGATGCGCGGTTCCGCCATCGCCTGCTCCGGGCTCATGTACCCGGGCGTGCCCACCGCGAGGCCGGTGTCCGTCAGGGGCGCCGCACCCGCCGCCACGAGCGCGCGCGCGATCCCGAAATCCGCGACGACCGCCTCCCCGCCCGAG
>DATDFP010000429.1:0-4699 GCA_036522535.1 Gemmatimonadales bacterium | reverse complement strand
CCGCACGGCGTCCGCCCCCGCGCGGTGGCCGGCGGCGCGGGGGAGGCCCCGGCGCGTCGCCCAGCGCCCATTGCCGTCCATGATGATCGCGACGTGGAAAGAAGTACTTTGCATCATAAAGTTTGCAGCCCCAAAAAAAACGCACCCGTCAGCCCTGACGGGTGGCGTGAATCAGCGCCTCCATGTGGTCCAGGTAGCGCTCGAGCGCCTGGCGCCCCGCGGGGCTCAGGCGGTATCGGGTTTTCGGAATGCGCCCCTCGAACGACTTCGTGCAGGTGATGTACTGCGCCTTCTCGAGCTTGCGGGCGTGCACGCTCAGGTTGCCGTCCGAGGTTCTGAGCAGGGCCTTGAGCTCGTTGAACGTCAGCGCGTCGTTTACCGCGAGCGCGCTCACGATGCCGAGCCGCACGCGCTCGTGGATCAGGCGGTCGAGGTCGGCGGCGCGCAAGCCGCCGCGCTCGCTCCGCAGCGGGTGGGCGACAGCCTCTGACTTCCTCGCCGCGCCGGGTTTAGCCACCATATTTCCTGGCGATGATCACACCCAACACGATGTGCAGCCCGCCGAACCCCGCCGCCATGCACCAGTTCCCCCAAGCGGCGGGAGCGAACAGCGCCACCGTGCCGGCGACCATGAAGCACAGCCCCATCATGGGGACGATGCGGACCGAGAAGGCGCCGCCCGTGACGAAGCCCGTTCCGTAGAGGAGCAGCCACGTGCCCGGCAACGCCCGCCACAGTCCGGCGCGATACAGTGCGATCGTCAGCAACCCCCCGACCACCATGGGCGGCAAGAAGCTCAGCCCGAAGCGACGGCCCGGACCGGACAGGATCGGGTCGTTGACGGCGTACGCCTTGCGCACCATCGTCCAGCCACCGATCGCCAGCGCCACGATCGCTTCTCCGAGCCACGTCGCCAGCCACAGCTCGACGCTCGTCTGCCGCGCGGCGACGACGGCCGCGGCGAGCGCGGTCGCCCCGACCGCGACCTGCCCCCAACCTGGGACCGCCGTGAACGACCCGGCGCGCTCCATGGTCTGACGGATGAAGCGCAGGTTATCGAGGGCCTGATCGCGCAGCGGATGAGGCGATGACATCGGGCAAAAATAATCGTGGGCGGCTGCATTGTCAAGTACTTTGTATTGCAAAGTGGCTAAGAGGCTAAGGGGCTAAGTCGCTCCGTGGCTGCGCGGCGATCTCTTAGCCCCTTAGCCCCTAAGCCCCTTAGCCTCTTAGCCTCTTAGCCTCTTAGCCGTAGCTTGTGGCAAATGGTTCGCCGCTGGCGCGTCCGCCTGGAGGCTGAGTTCGGCCATCGCGACGTGACCGAGGAGGTCGCCCGTCTCGTGGCCGAGTCTGGCGTTAGGGAGGGGATCGCCGTCGTCTCGCTCACCGGATCCACCGGCGCGGTGACGACGATCGAGTACGAGCCCGGCGCGCTCGCCGACCTGCGCCGCGCCCTCGACGTCATGGCGCCCGCGCAAGCGGAGTATGCCCACAACGCGCGCTGGGGCGACGGCAACGGGTTTTCGCACGTGCGCTCGGCGCTGCTCAAGACGAGCCTCGCCGTCCCGGTGCTTGACGGCCGGCTGCAGGTGGGGACGTGGCAACAGATCGTCGTGATCAATCTCGACAACCAGCCTCGCGAGCGGGAGATCGTGGCCGTCGTCGTGGGGTAATGCCTCATTCCGAGAGTCACCCGTGCGCGTGTACATCTCCGTGGATATGGAAGGCGTCGCCGGTGTCGTGCATGAGTCGCAGACGGACCCGAGCAACCCCGTCTTCGCGACCGAGTACGGCCGCTTCCGGCGCCTCATGACGGCGGAGGCCAATGCCGCGGTCGACGGTGCGCTCGCCGCGGGAGCGACGAAGGTCGTGGTGAACGACAGCCACTGGTTCATGCGCAACCTGCTGGCCGAGGAGTTGAACCCGGCGGCAGAGCTCCTGTCCGGCGATCCGAAGCCGCGCTCGATGGTCGAAGGTATCGACGGCGGCTACGATACCGCCCTGTTCATCGGCTACCACGCCCGCGCCGGGACGCCCAACGCGATCCTGGACCACACGTACGCCGACCGCATCCAGGAGGTGCGCTTGAACGGGCGCCCCGTGGGTGAGCTCGGGATCAACGCGGCGCTCGCGGGCGTGTCGGGCGTGCCGGTGGCGCTCGTGAGCGGAGACTCGGCGCTGGCCGCGGAGGCGAAGGAGCTCTTGGGGGACCATGTGGCAACCGTGGTCGTCAAGCAGGCGGTGAGCCGCCATGCCGCGAAGAGCGTCGCGCCGGAGCTTGCCCGCCGCATGATTCGTGAGAGCGTGATTCAGGCGCTTCAGCGTCCGCACCAACCCTTCGTCCTGCCCCCGCCGGTGACGGTCGAGGTGGACTTCGCCATGACGATCCACGCGGACATGGCCGAGATCTGCCCCGGCGCGCTGCGCACCGGCGGGCGGACCGTGGCGTTCACGCACGGAGACTACCGCGAGGTGTTCCGAGGCTGGCGGGCGATGCTCAACCTTTCGGGAGTCCTCACCCCCTGACCCCCTTTCGGGTCGTGAAAGGGGACCCTCGATGAAGATCGTGGTGCTGGGCGCCGGCGCGGTCGGGGCCTACTATGGCGGGCAGCTCGCGCGGGCGGGACACGAGGTTACCTGCTTCGCCCGGGGCGCGAACCTCACGGCGATTCGCGAGCGGGGCCTCGAGATTCGGACACCCGAGGGTGCGTTCCGGCAGCGCTTGTCCGCCACCGACGGCGTCGAGGAGCTCGGGCCCGCGGAGTTCGCCATCCTCGCCGTCAAGAGCTATTCTCTCGCGGACATCGCGCCCGTCGTGCGACGGGTCGCCGAGCAGGGCGCCGCCATCGTACCGTTCCTCAACGGAGTGGAGACGGCCGAGCAGCTGGCGGGGTTCGGGATACCGCGGGCGGCGCTGCTCGGCGGCGTGACACAGATCAGCGTCGTTCGCGTGCAACCGGGCGTCGTCGAACGACGCAGCCCCTTTCAGCTCGTCATCGTCGGCGAATTCGACGGGCGACCGACCGACCGCGTCACCCGCATCGCGGCGGCGTTCCGGGAGGCGGGCGCCGACGCCCGCGTCTCGGATCGCATCGTCGTGGACCTGTGGCAGAAGTTCGGGTTCATCACGACGCTCGCTGCCGCGTGCGGCCTTACACGCTCACCCGTGGGGCCGCTCCGCGCCGATCCTCTGGGCCGGCGCCTCCTCGAGCGCGCGGTCCGCGAGGTCGTCGCCGTGGCGCGCTCGCGCGGGATCCCCCTCCCCGAGGATGAAGTGACGCGGGTCATGGGTGTGATCGACGGACTCCCGGCGGGCACGAAACCCAGCTTCCTCGTCGATCTCGAGTCCGGAGGACCCACGGAACTGGACGTCCTGAGCGGCGCCGTTTCCCGCTTCGCCGACCAGGCCGGCGTTGAAGCCCCGGTACATGATACCGCCACCGTGTGCCTTGCGAGCCGTGCGCGCCAGTGACACTGACTGAGCCCTCTGAAGAGTAGCACGATCCTGAAAAAGTCGTCGGAGGGTTGCGACCGCTGATCGCACGGGCTGAAGCCCGGCCTCGGCTGCGGGGTCCGTCCTGTAAGGACGGCGGGCGCACCAGCTTCCTTTAGGACGCGCTCGCGCCGAGGGCGCCCTTCAGGGCGTCCAAGCAATCCACGTGGGCACTCTTCAGGGGGTCTTTCGGACCGGTATTAGAGGGCGGGTGCCCATCAAAGCAGCACCAGGCCGTAATCCCCCACGATCTGGAACCCCAGCGCGAGGTAGGCGCGCCGCGCGGCGGCATTGGCGTGGTCGGCGAACAGCACCGCCCGCAGCACGCCCCGCTGGCGGGCGGCGACGAGCGACCCGGCAACCACGGCTCTGCCGAAGCCACGGTTACGGAGCGCGGGGGGCGTCCACACGCCGCCGATCTGCACGATATCGGGAAGCGTCGCATTGAACACCGCGTAGGCGACGAGCTTGTCGCCGGCCAGGAGCACCCAATCGGAGCCTCGCGCGTGGTGCAGCAGGATTTCTTGCCGGCTCGCGGCAACGAGCTCAGGGCCGTCGGTGGCGCCCAATGCTTCGCTGGAAAAGCTCACGCGCCAATTCACCAGCAGGTCGAGCTCGGACAATTCGGGGTGCCGGCAGCGGAGCTCGCCCGCGGCGAGCTCCGGGGGGACGACGAGGTCGCCGAGGTCGAGGCGATAGAGGTCCTCCCGGCTGTCTTTCACGGTGGGGGTCGTGCCGAGCCCGAGGGCCTCGCGGGCGTCCACGACCTGGTGCCACGGCCCCGACAGGCCCGAGACGCCGCGGCCGGAGCGCCGCACCGCCTCCCGCGTGAGCGCTTGCACGCTAGCCGGCGCCTGCACGAGAACGATCCCGTTCCAGCAGTGCGCGACCACCGCCACGATCGCGCCCCCTTCGATCGCCGCCACATACGTCGCCTGGAGCGGCTCGCCGCGATCGACCAGCCCGGCGGCGCGCGCGTTGGAGCGGAGGAACATCGAGCTCTCGGCGTGCCGCGCGAGGAACGCGTCGAGCGCGGCTTCGTCGCCGGGTTGGAGGGTGCGCAGATCAGGCATGGGCGTGGTGCTCAGGGGCGCTCGAACTTGCCGTGCAAATCGTCCCACAGGAAGACGGCCAGGTCCTCACCCCCTGTCCCCCTCTCCCTTCGGGAGAGGGGGAACGACAGTCACCCTTCATTCCCCCTCTCCG
>DATDFP010000428.1:0-3361 GCA_036522535.1 Gemmatimonadales bacterium | reverse complement strand
TCGATCATCGACAGGGCCATCCGGTCCTTGTACGATCCGGTCGGGTTGTAGTACTCGAGCTTGACGAGCACCTCGGCGGCGCCCTCCGGGACGATCTTCCGGAGTCTCACCAGCGGCGTGTTGCCGATGGCCTCGAGCATCGCCTTTTTACCCACACGGCCTCCCGCGGCCTCAGGCCGCTACAGACGCAGGGTCTCGATGAGCGCCGCGAGTGCGGCCGGCAGCTGCCGTTGACGAGGATAGTAAAGGAAAACGCCGGGAACGGTGGGCACCAGTCCTCGAGCACGCGCACGAGCCCCCCCAAGTTTGGATTCAAGTTTGGTCCCAAGGGGGAGCAGCTCGGCCTGGATAGTCGGCCGGAGCACATCAAGCAGGTCGCCAGGCCTCGCTCAAGCGACTGAAGACCGATCAGGCTCGTTGACACCGTCAGTTCTTTGACTAAAGTCAAACAATGCACGCCGACCAGATCGCTCAGGTGCGGCAGTTCAACCGCCTCGTCACGCAGCGGGTTGGGGCGCTCGACGATCACTTCCTCGGCCGCGGTCGGCCGCTCGGTGCGTCGCGCCTCCTGTACGAGATCGGCGAGCGTGGAGCGGATCTGCGCGCGCTGCGCTGCCGGCTCGGGCTCGACGCGGGCTACGTCAGTCGTCTCACGACGGCGCTCGCGAAGGAAGGGTTAATCCGCCTCGCGCCCGGCCCCGGTGATCGGCGCGTGCGCACGGCCCGGCTCACGGCGCGCGGCCGGCGCGAGATCCGGGAGCTGAACGCTCGGTCCGATCGCTTGGCCGCCCGCCTGCTCGGCGCGGTATCGCGCACGCAACGGGAGCGGCTGGTTGCGGCGATGGCCGAGGTGCATCGCTTGCTTCGAGTCGCGGGCCTCGTGATCGAGCGCGTCGATCCGGCGAGCCCGGCCGCGCGCTGGTGCGTAGCGCAGTATTTCGCCGAGCTCGATCGACGGTTTCCCGGCGGATTCGATCCCGCGGCCAGCCTTCCCGCCGAGGATCGCGACCTCGTCCCGCCGCGCGGCGCATTTCTCGTTGCGTCCATCGACGGCGAGAGCGTCGCCGGCGGCTGCCTCAAGACGACGGCACCGCGGGTAGGCTCCTTGAAGCGCATGTGGGTGGCCGCTTCGGCGCGTGGGCTCGGGATTGGGCGGCGCATGCTGGAGGCACTCGAAGATCAGGCGCGGGCGCTCGGGATCACGACGCTACGGCTCGAGACCAACAAGACGTTGCAGGAAGCGATCGCCCTGTACCGCAGCGCCGGCTACCGAGCGGTGACGCCGTTCAACGCCGACCCGTACGCCACGCATTGGTTCGAGAAGCGACTCGGAGGAACGAGGAAGCCGCGTTCTTAAGCAGTCGCGACCGTCGGATTCGCCCCCTTGATCACGAGCCAGAGCATGATCGCCAGCTCTCCGAACAGGGCGGGCTGGGAGAAAATGAACACCTTGTCCTGGTAATCCGCAAAGAACAGCCCCGTGAAACTGAGGACCACATACGCGACACCGTTGATGATGAGCCAGACGCCAATGAACCGTGGCAGGAAGCCCGATTTGTACGTCAGGGCCCCCATTGGGAAGAGCCACAGCCCCCAGAGGATCTCGGCGGCAACGATTTGATGGTGATGCAAGCGGAGGAACAGCATAACCAGGGCGTCCCGCTGCGGTTTGTCGAAGACGGACAGGAAGTCGGCGCCCCCGCCTTGCGCGACCGTGAGGGCGCCGGCGTCGGTCACGACGTTGACGAAGTTGATGAGCGCCGGCATCACGCCGCCGGTGATCACCAGCAGCACGGCGAGTTGCTGGTCCACTCCTTTGAACAGCCGGTAAAACGCCAGCACGAGGAAGATCAGGACCACGGCGCCGAGCAGGTCGCTCGCCATGCCGAATCGGAAGAGCCACTCGTGCGCCGCGATGTTGCTGGCGGTTGCGGCCGCGTCGCCGTGTACGAACAGCTTGTTGGGGATGTAGATGAGGCGGAGCGGGCCACCCAGCACAAGGAGCAGGTACCAGAGTCCAGCCACTCTCCCGGGGTTGCGGACCGAGCTCATGTACCCTCCGTTGATCAACGGGGCCTGCTGTACCGGTTTGATCGGAGATACGCGGGAGGCTATCGAGAAAGTTTCGCCTTCGACTCCGACGCGGTCATGGAAGCTTTCCGTCCTGGAACTCGTCGACCAGCGCCACAAAGAGCTGCGGCACGTTGCTCCGGGCGTTGGGAGACGTGATCTCGCCGAGATAACTCCCGTGGTTGCCCGGCAGGATCGCCAGGCGCGCGTGCGGCAGGAGCTGGGCCATGGCCACCGCATGCTCCGACCGGACGATGTCATGATCGCCGATCACGATCAGCGCGGGCGCCTGGATCCCCCGGATATCGGCGTCCGGCCAGTCGCGAAAGGTCTGCATGCGACGGACGTCCTTCTGGAACATGTTCAGCAGAGCGGCCGGATCGGGATTGATCCGCGCGTACGCGTCTTTGAAAGCCTGCGGCATGTCGCCGAACTGCGCGTGGTCCATCTGATCGAAGAAGCCCGGCACTGCGCCGTCCCGTTTGTAGAACGCCGACGCCACGATCAGGCGCCGCACGCGTTGCGGATGACTGATCGCAAGCTGCAGGGCGGTATGTCCCCCGTTGCTGAAGCCGAGGATGTCGGCGCTGTCCACGTGCAGCTGCCGCAGGAGCTCGGCGACGTCCGCGGCATCCTGGGCGAAACTCTCAGGCGCCTCGCGGTCGGACGTATGCCCGTGGGCCTGCAGCTCGACGGCGATCACGCGGTGGGTCCTCGCCAGGAGAGGCAGGATCCTGCCGAAGGTCGTAGTGATCGTGGAGCCGCCGCCGTGGATCAGCACGAGGGGCCGCCCCCGCCCGGTGCCGTGGATCTCGTAGTACATCCGGATGCCGTTCACGTTGGCGTAGCGTTGCGCGACGAGCGCACCCGAGGGCGGAAGCAGCGTCAGCGCGAACGCGGCAACGAGTCGAGCCTTAGGCATTGTCAAATCCCTTTCGCGACGAGGCCGGCCCGGGCCAGGCTCCTGACGGGCTCGTTCGACGAAGGCCACTAGGTTGGGCCGGCGACGAACCCATCTACGCTGATCTGCATCTGCATCTGCAAGACGAGCGGTCTCGTGATGTCTCCTCTCACACCGGAGCGACGATTGGGCGGGGAGAAAATCGACAGCTTGACGCCGAGTCCGCCGCCGGCCAATGTTACGGTGCGCTCGGGGCGCATGCGGGTCCGCGCGAAGGACTGAGTCCACCCTGCTGATCGAGATCCCTGCACGGCTGTCTCCGTGCTGGCCGGCTTGCGGACCGCCGGCGTTCAGCATGGAGGTTCTATGGCAGCCAAGCAGCTCCCCCCC
>DATDFP010000427.1:0-3445 GCA_036522535.1 Gemmatimonadales bacterium | reverse complement strand
TCCAGCAACCCGCCGGGGTTGCCGCGCAGGTCGAGGAGCAGCGACTTCATCCCCTTCTTGACCAGGCCCCCGATCGCATCGGTGAGATCCTGCGTCGAGGTCTCGCTCACCGGGTTCAACTGCACGTAGCCGACTTTGTCGTCCAGCATCATCGCGACCGGCACCGACCGGATGTGGATCGTCGCGCGCGTCATCTTGAACGTGAGGGGCTGCTCCACACCGACCCGCCGCACCCTGAGCTCCACCGGCGTGCCGGGCTGACCGCGCAGCTCCTTCACCGCCTGGTCGTTCTTCCAGCCCTCGGTCGAGCGGCCGTCGAGCACGACGATCCGATCGCCGGACTGGATGCCGGCGCGCTCGGCAGGGGTCTCGGGGAGCGGCGCCACGACCGTGATCCAGCCGTCGCGCACGTCGATCTGGATGCCCAGCCCGCCGTAGTTCCCGGTCGTCGCCTCCGAGAGGGCGCGGAAGTCATCGCGCTTCAGGAACACGGAGTACGGGTCGTGGAGCTCGTCGAGCATGCCATCGATCGCCATCTGATAGAGCTGCCGCTCATCGAGCGAGTCTACGTAGTAGTCAGCCACGTGGGCCAGCACGTCCTCGAACAAGCGCGCCTGCTGGTAGACCGATCCGGCAGGGGCGGCCTCACGCTGCAATAACCACCCGCCCGTTACGAGGGCGAGGCCGGTCACGACGGCGACGGTCAGGATCTTGGGGAGCTTCATGAAACGCCTCGTGTTGAGAGTGCGGTCGCCACCGTGACTTCGCGCCACGCGGCTTGCTGCACGGCCTTCCTGGACTGCGTGGCGTCGACATGAACGATGCCGGGCCCGGCGGCGTTGCGGTACGCCTCCACCACCCGCCCGTGAAACGCATCGTCCCGGCGCTCGAACCGGTCCTGCGCCTTGCCCGCGAGGCGCTGCCGCTGGCGCCCCACCTCCACCGGCACATCGAGCACCAGAGTAACGTCGGGCACGAGGCCGCCGGTGGCGAGCCGGTTGGCCCGGGCCACGTCTTCACCCGGCAACCCTCCGCCCGCGACCTGGTAGGCCACGGTCGAGAGGTCGAAGCGGTCGGCGACTACGACGTGCCCCGCCTCGAGCGCCGGCCGGATGACCTGATGCACGAGATCCCCCCGCGCGGCGAGGATCAGGAACAGCTCGGCCACCGGCGCCATCTCGTGCGGGAACTTGAGGGCGACCTTGCGCGCCGCCTCCGCGACGGGCGTGCCGCCCGGTTCCCGCACGGCTACGACTTCCCGCCCGTCGGCGACGAGCCGCGCGGCGAGCCAGCGCGCCAGGGTGGACTTCCCCGCTCCCTCAGGACCTTCGACGACGATGAACAGGCCTGCCGCGCCACCCGACGCCTTCATCCGAGCGTGATGATCGGGCTCGCCGCCCCCTGCTTCAACCCCTCGTAGATGCGCGCGTTCACCTTCGCCATCAGCTTCTCGAAGTTCGTCTGCGCGGCCACGACTTGCTGATACACCTGATGGGACTGAACGACCTGGAGCGCGCGGTCGTAGCGCTCGACCTGGTCTTTCGCCGGCTCGCGGCCTTCGTGGGCGGCGCGCTCGATGTCCTGCGCCATGCGCTCCACGTCGGCGAGGAGCTGGCGGCACGTCGCATCTTCCCGCAGCCGTTCGCTGGCGCGGAGCAGCGTCTTGTACTCCTCACTCTGGCCCAGCAACCGTCCCAGTTCCTGAGCCTTCTGGTCGATCACGCTTCCTCCCCGGCAAAAGCCAGCAAGTACCGCGGCCGGCCGAAGATGTCCTCGTAAATGCCCGCCCGGGACCAGCCCAGCCCGCGCGCCAGGCGGCGAATCCGCTCCGCACGCCGCGCGTCGATCTCGATGGCCAGGAGTCCCCCGGGTTCGAGCAGCCGGGCCGCTCCGGCGAGCAGCGCCCGCGTCGCGTCGAGGCCGTCGGCGCCCGAAGCGAGAGCCTCGCGGGGCTCGAACAACCGCACCGCCGGATCGAGCGCGGCGTACTCGCCGTCGGTCACGTAGGGCGGGTTGGCGACGATCGCCCGGTAGCGCTCGCCGGCGAGTGGCTCGAGGAGATCACCCTCCCGCACCTCTACGGGAACCGGCGGGCGCACCAGCGCCACGTTCTCACGGGCAAGCGCCGCCGCCCCGGGCGAGCGTTCCGTCGCGATCACGCGCTCGAAGTGCCCCTCCACGGCGAGCAAGAGCGCGATGCAGCCGCACCCCGTGCCCACGTCCGCCGCTACCCCACCCCGCCCCACGTCCCACGTCCCACGTGGCACACGGGACGTCCAGTCCACCACCAGCTGGACCAGGCCCTCCGTCTCGGGACGAGGGATCAAGGCGCGCCGGTCCAGGCGCAACTCGAGAAGGCGGAAGCTCGCGCGCCCGACCGCGTATGCAAACGGGACGCCGCTCGCACGCCAGTCCGCTGCCTCGCGGAACCGCTCCGCCAGCGCCGCGTCGGGCTCACGGCCGCGCCCCAGCCAGACGTCGCCGGGGCTCACACCGGGGCCGGCCACGGCTGCCCAGAGCGCCGTGGCCTCGCGACGCGCGTCCGGCACACCTGAGCGCTGCAGGCGCTCGGCGGCTTCCGCCAGCACGTCCGCGATCGAACCGCGTCCCGCCGCCGCCCGCTCACGCACTGAGGCGTTCCTTTTCCCCCGCCAGCCTCAACGCGTTGATCAGCTCGTCCAGGTCCCCGTCCACCACATCAGAAAGGTTGTGAACCGTGTGGTGGATGCGGTGATCTGTGACCCGATTCTGGGGAAAGTTATAGGTCCGGATCTTGGCCGAGCGGTCGCCGGTGCCAACCTGGGCCCGCCGCTCCCGCGCCCGCGCCGCCTCCTGCTCGGCGAGGATGCGGTCGAGGAGCCGGGCCCGCAGGATCTCGAGCGCCTTTATCTTGTTCTGGAGCTGGGACTTCTGGTCCTGGCACTGAACGACGAGATTGGTCGGGAGATGGGTCACCCGCACCGCGCTGTCCGTGGTGTTGACGCTCTGGCCACCCGGGCCGGAGGAGCGGAACACATCGATCCGCAGGTCCTTCTCCTCGATTTTGACGTCGATCTCTTGGGCCTCGGGGAGCACCGCCACCGTGGCGGCCGAGGTGTGGATCCTGCCCTGCGCTTCCGTAACGGGCACGCGCTGCACGCGATGCACGCCTGACTCGTAGCGCAGCGTGCCGTAGGCGCCGGGACCCCGGGCAGCGAAGATCGCCTCCTTCAGTCCCCCCAAATTTCCCTCGGAGAGGGACACGACCTCGACCTTCCACCCTTTCCGCTCGCAGTAGCGCGTGTACATGCGGAACAGCACGGCGGCGAACAGCGCCGCTTCATCCCCGCCCGTCCCGGCGCGGATTTCGACGATTGCGTCGCGGTCGTCCATCGGATCCGCGGGCACGAGCAGCAGGGCGAGCTGGCGCTCGCAACGCTCCACCTCCGGGCGCAGCCGCTCCACG
>DATDFP010000426.1:0-4240 GCA_036522535.1 Gemmatimonadales bacterium | reverse complement strand
ACGGGGGAGGACGGGAAGCCGGTCTACCTGCGCGACATCTGGCCGTTGACGAAGGAAGTGGACGAGGTGGTCCGCTCGTCCATCAGGTCGTCAATGTTCCACAAGGAGTACGGCGAGGTGTTCCAGGGTGACGAGCGCTGGAACACTCTGCCGGTACCCGCCGGCGACCGGTTCGCCTGGGAGCCCGACTCGACCTACATCAGGCGCGCGCCGTACTTCGACGCAATCCCTGCGACTCCGCCGGCCATCGCCGACATCCGCGGCGTGCGGGTGCTGTGCCTGCTGGGCGACAGCATCACCACCGACCACATCTCACCCGCGGGCTCGATCCGCAAGACCAGCCCGGCCGGCAAGTATCTGATCGATCGCGGCGTCGAGCCCAAAGACTTCAACTCCTACGGCTCGCGCCGCGGCAACCACGAAGTGATGGTCCGCGGCACGTTCGCGAACGTGCGACTGAAGAACCAGCTCGCGCCGGGGACCGAGGGTCCCGTGACCGTGCACCTCCCCGACGGCGAGCAGATGACGATCTACGACGCCTCCGTGAAATACCAGGCCGAGGGCGTGCCGTTGCTCGTGCTCGCCGGCAAAGAGTACGGCTCGGGTTCGTCGCGCGACTGGGCGGCGAAAGGCCCGCGGCTCCTCGGCGTGCGCGCCGTGATCGCCCAGAGCTACGAGCGAATCCACCGCTCGAACCTCGTCGGGATGGGGATCCTGCCCCTGCAGTTCCTTCCGGACGAGAGCGCTGCAACGCTCGGGCTTACGGGAAGAGAGACGTTCGACATCACCGGCCTCGCGGCGGTGCTCGCCGAAGGGTTCCCGCGCGGCAAGGAGCTGACGGTCAACGCCACCCGACCGGACGGCTCGACTGTGCCGTTCCGGGCGACCGTGCGCATCGACACGCCGCAGGAACTGCAGTACTACCGGCACGGGGGGATCCTCGAGTACGTGCTGCGGCAGCTCGCGGGGAGGGGGGCTTAGAAGCGTTGTACGACGCTAGGTTGTACGAGATCGGTTGCGCCTTCGCCAGGTCGACACACTTACAACGTAGCGTCATAGCGTCATATGACGCCTCCCACATCCGGGCTCAGTGACAGCTCCCCGAGCCGGAGTCGGTAAACGTGCCCCCCGCGATGGGGATGAACTGCCACTGGTAGGACCGCGCGCCGAGCGTGAGTTTCAGGATTCCCCACGACATGCTCCGGACCTCGCTGTTGGCGATCGGAGGCCCGAACTGGTAAAGAATTCCTCCTCCCGTTCCCGCCACGAACTCGCGGATGCCCCGCAGTGAATCGGCGCGGCCGTCGGGAGTCTGGGGCGCGAAGCGCTCGTAGTTGTGTTCGTGCCCCGTGAGAACCACGTCGGCTCCCGCGTCGTACAGCACCTGCCACAGCGGCTGGATCTCTGGGTCGCTGCCGTGACTGGTTCCCGAGCTGAAGCGCGGATGGTGCAAGTAGGCGAGGGTGCACCGCTTGGGGTGCGCGGCGAGATCGGCGCGGAGCCACTGCTCCTGCTCTCTGGCCAGCTCGGCCCGCCGCGCCAGAGTGGACCGATCGCCCGCCTCCTGGCCGCGCTCCTGTTCCGATTCCGTGGTGACGGCCAGGTTGGAGTTCAGTGCGACGATATGCCAATCACCCAGCTCATAGCTGTAATAGCCCTTGCCCGAGTCCCCTGCCGCGACCCCGAAATAGCCGAAGTACCCCGTCGCTCCGGGCAGGTCGTATTCGTGG
Source organism: Gemmatimonadales bacterium (assembly GCA_036522535.1). GTDB lineage: Bacteria > Gemmatimonadota > Gemmatimonadetes > Gemmatimonadales > GWC2-71-9 > AG12. The sequence continues at coordinate 2,510 of DATDFP010000426.1, read as the reverse complement.
TTGCCGGGAACCGGGTGGGTGCGCTTCCTGTGGCGACCCCACGTGGGCGCATAGCAGTTGCTGTAGTCCCGACCCCGTCCAGAAGGGTACGCGTTGTCACCGAGCGTGAAGACCGTCCCGGGAATGCTATCGAGCAGTTTCGCCGACGCCGCCGCATTCTTGTTGCTGCAGGTGGCGATGTCCCCCGCACCGACGAAGACCTCCGGCGTGCCTGCGGCCTCGACGAACACGGTGAGCGTGTCTGAGCCCTCCTCACCGTCCTTCCCGGTCACCGTCACACGCACGGTGTCCGCGCCGACTGCCGCGTACACGTGAGACACCGTCACCGGCCCTGACGTGTCGGCAACCGCCCCACGGTCCGTGGAACGGTCGCCCCAGTCGATCGTGAAGCGCCGCGGACCGTCGGGTTTCCACGAGCCGCTGAGGCGCCACTTGAGCGTCACGTGCTCGCGCGGATGCGTGCGCACGTCCGGACCGGCATCCACGGACGGCGGCAGCCTCCGCTCGGTACGACAGCTTGCGATCAGGACGGCCACCGAGCCGGCCAGCGCGAGGGCGGCGCGGTTCACCGAGGCTTGAGGGTGACGATCGAAAGCGCGAGCGAGACCGCGAACAGGACGATGATGACCCACTCGAGCAACTCCAGGCGCTTGCCGGCAGCGCGGTCGGCCATCTTTCCATAGATGCCGTCGATCGTCTGCAGCTTGCGCGTGATGCTGGCGTCCCACTCGGCGAGGTGGAAGCGCCGCGACGCGAGCGAGTAGACCCGCGCCAGGTACTGGTCGCCCACGAGCTTGAGGGCGTTGGTCACCTGCTCGAACAGGATCGCGCCGTCGAGTTGGAGTAAGGCCAGCCGCCGCAGGTCCGGTCCCCACTGGCCCAACGTGGAGAGCCGTGTCGGGCGCCGCGCCAGCGTCTCGTAGGCGCGCTCCAGAGTGTCGTCGAGCTGCTGGTCGAGGAACCGCATCTCCAGGAGCTGGGTGTTCGCAAACTCGATCACGTCGCGCACATCGTCCCCCTCGGGGTCGAAGAGCAGGGTGGCGTCGGTGTCGATGATGGTGGCGTCGCTCGGCCCAAAGGAGAGCCGCAGGGCGGTCGCGTCGCTCGTCTCTTGCTGGGACAGGGGGCGCGGCTCGGCGCGCAGGATCTGCGCGACCGTCTGAGCGTGCTCCGTCCACAGGGCCGCGGCTTCGCACGGCTCCGCGAACGCCTCCACCTGGAAGATCGAGTAGTCTTCGACGAAGTCTACGATCTTCGGGCGCAACGCGGCGTCGCCGAGGGCGCGGAGCAGCTCCTCGACGTGGCGCCGCGAGTCAGCCACCAGGCGGTCGTTGCCCCACAGCTCGTGGGCGAGCCTGGGCAGCCCCGCCAGCGGCCCTTCGATCGGGACGGTGTAGGAAAGCGACACGGCGCCGAAGTCGTACAACACCAGCTCTACCCCGGGCGTCGTGCGGTACCCGGCGAGGTCGTGCGCCCCACCCTCGCGCGTCACGCGCAGCGGCGGCGGCCGGTACTCGAAATAGGCCGGAGCGCGGCGCTTGTGCTTGATCGTCTGCCGCTCGGCGCTGGCGAGCAGGCGCCGCTCGGCGACGTCCAGGTCGATCGCCCGCGCTACGTCGTACGCAAACAGCGGGAAACAGGCTCCCTTCGTGATCACCGGCGCCGCGCTCAAGGAAATCTCACCCGGGCACGATGTCTATCCGCGCTCCCCCCAGCGCCACCGGCCAGCGCGGCGTGAGCGAGCGGCCCTGCACCGTTTCATCCAGACCCCGTTCCGACTTGGAGACCGTGCCGATGGCGAACGACCAAACCTCGCCTTCCGGCGCATACGTGAGCGCGAGCCCGTGGGCAACCGAGATCTCGGGCGCGAAGAGCGCATCCGCCGGAAACATGGCCGGGTCCCAGCGGTAGGTGACGATCAACCCGCCACGGGCATCGAAGCGGAGACGTTTTTCCAGATGGCGGGCCCGGCACGCCACTTCCACGACGTCCCCCCCCGCACGGACGTCGGCCTCGACGGGCGCTCCCGCCCACGACGCGACCGGCTGGTACGCCCCGGCCGCGTAGGCGTCGAAGGTCAGGCCGCCGGGCAAGACGCGATCCACGAACATCGCACGCGCGTCGCGATCAATGGGTGGAAGCCGTTCGAGGCGCACGGCCTTCTCGATCTCGTGAATGCTCGGGGTTCCCGCTCCCCCACGGGCGCTCCCCGCCTCCGCCACCGCCAGCTCGTGGTATGCTTCCCGCCGGCGCGTCAGCACATCGACATAGTTGAGGCCCGCGCTCAGGACGGTGTATTCCTCGATGGCGCCGCCGCGGCGGGGGCTCACTAGCCCCGAGAAGGCGGCAGAGTGGACCCAGATCTCGTCGAACCCGTCGCCGTCCAGGTCCAGTTGCTCGACCGTCAGCGGCTCGTCACGCCGCAGCTCGCGCTCGGCCGCCGCCAGGTTGTGCCACACGGCCTGCCGCAAGTGCGGCAGATACAACCCGCCGAACACGCCGTGCCAGTA
>DATDFP010000425.1:0-4115 GCA_036522535.1 Gemmatimonadales bacterium | reverse complement strand
ATTTCCGCGTCGCGCTCCGCAGGATGCGCAGTACGCTCCGCGGCTTCCGGGCCCACCTCGATCAGGCGATTCCGAAGAAGGTCCGCACAGGGCTGCGCGATCTCGCCCGCGCGACCACGGCGGGGCGGGATGCGGAAGTGCTCGCGATCTGGGCCAGGGACCTGGAAACGGAGGTCCCGCCCGCCAAGCGTGCCGGCCTGCCCTGGTTGCACGCTCGACTGGCCGAGCGTCGTGATCGCGCCTACGAAGAGCTCCGGCGCGACGTCGTTCCGGAGTTCGGCACCCTCGAGCGGCGGCTGCGCAAGGCGCTCGCGATCGCGGCCAAGCGCGCGTCGGACGGGCCGAGCTACGGAAGCGTCCTCGCAACTCTGATCTCGGAGCACGCGGCCGTGTTCGAGCAGGAGCTGGCGGCGCTCCGGTCGGCCACGGACGATGTCCCGGCGCACAGCGCGAGGATCACGGCCAAGCGGCTTCGCTATCTCCTCGAGCCGGTCGTCGAGCTCGAGCCGCGGGCGGGACCCGTCGTCGCGCGCGTGAAGGCGCTGCAAACGCTCCTCGGCGAGCTGCGCGATCTCCAGCTGACCGGGGCCGAGCTCGCCGATGCCGTGGCCGCCGCCGCGGCGGAGCGTGCCCGCGGCCAGCACGAGCGGGCCCTCGCTACGGACCCGCCGCCCGGCCGGATACGCGACCACGGTCCCCGTCCGGCCACGCCGGGACTGCTCGCCCTGGCGCGAGCGGTCAACGCGGCGCGGGACGAACGCTTCCGCCGCGTCCTGGCCGAGGGGAGGGGGGCGCCGCTCGCGGATCTGCTGAAGCAGTGCGCGAGAATCGCGGCTGCGCTCGAGGCGGCTGCGCGACCCCCGCGCCTCCCTGAAGCACGCCCGAAGCCGACACGGTCGCGCCCGCGACGCGCGGTTCGACGCGGCTCGTGAGACTTTAGCCGGGCGCTGAAATACCAATTTCGGGCACGCCTCCCGTCCGTATCCGTGCGTTGAAACGCCGGCTCGGCCAAAGGCGCGCGTCTTGGAGGACCGGAGGGATGTGCGGGTACGGAATGGTCATGCGCGCCCGTCACGAACGAGGCCGCCGCGCCCCCAGACGATCAGAGTCACGACATATCCCACCAACGCCGCGAGCACGACGTCGCTCATGAAGTGTGCCCCGCTCGCCACGCGCGTCAGTGCGCATCCGAAGGCGAGGCCGTACCACAGGATCGAGCCTTGCGGAAACAACCGGGCCATTACCGCTGCGGCCGCGAAGGCCACCGCGGCCTCACTGCTCGGCAACCCAAGCTGGGCGCTCGAAAAGGGCCGATCGGACCAGGCCCGGAACACGTGGGCGCCGTCCGCGAGGCCCGGCCGCTCGCGCCGAAGCACGAGCTTCAGAACCTCGGCCGCGATCCCGGCCGAAGCGGCGGACCCGAACAGCAGCAGCCCACGCCGGCTTGCCCGCCGCAGGGCCGCCCGGAGTCGCGGCGCCCCATCGTGCAGCACGAGCGCAAGCGCGACGATGCCCCACACGGGCACGTACCCGGCAAGGCGCAGCATCCGGCCCCAGCCGCGGTCGTAGATCGCGGGGTACGTGAAATGGTGGAACAGCCACTGATCCGTCAATTGCGCCGCGAGGAACAACACGATCAACGTCGCGGCGAAGGTGATCTCGGGACCAGCTCGCCGGCGGGTGCGGGTATCTGAGTCGATCGGGGGCGCTCCGGAAGAGGACGGACGATTGCCCACGTACCATACCCCTGTATTATCCTGCCGGTCCCCGGCCCTAGGACCGGATGGACACGATCCGAAACAAGACGAAGCTGCTGCACGCCGCCCGCGGCGCGCTGGGCCACGTCGAGCCACGGACTCTTGCCCGCATCGCGCTCGTGGCTGTCGGGGCGATCTGGTCCTGGTTCCGCGTATGGGAGCCCATCGCCGGGATCGACCTCGTCGCTCTCGCGGCGGTTGTGATCGGCGGCTACCCCATCTTTCGCGCGGCCCTCGCCGACATCCTCGAGCGCCGCATGACCATGGAGCTCTCAATGACCATCGCTCTCGTCGCGGCCTTGGTCATTCGCGAGTTCTTCACCGCCTCGCTGATCGCGTTCTTCGTCCTCATCGCCGAAGTCCTCGAGGGTCTCACGGTGGATCGCGGCCGGCGCGCCATCGCCGACCTCGTGGACTTGCTCCCGCGAGACGTGTTTCTTCGCCGCGGCACGGAGGTCACGACGCGCCAGTCCGGTGACGTGCAAATCGGCGACGTCGTGGTGATCAAGCCGGGCGCCCGGATCCCAGTGGACGGGGCGGTCGTCGCCGGGCATTCGTTCGTCGATCAGTCCAGCATCACCGGGGAGTCCCTGCCGGTCGAGAAGGTCGCAGGGGCGGCGGTGTACGCCGGCACGATCAATCAGTCCGGCACTCTCGAGGTCCGGACGGAGCGTCTCGGCCGCGAGACCGTGTTCGGGAAGATCGTCGCAGCCGTGGAGACCGCGGAGCGATCCCGCGCCCCGATCCAGAAGACGGCGGATCGCCTCTCGGCGTATATCGTCGCCTTCGCAATCGTCTGCGCGGTCCTCACATTTCTCGTCACCCGCAACGCGCGCGCCACCATCGCGGTGGTGATCGTGGCCGGTGCCTGCGGCGTGGCGGCCGGCACGCCGCTCGCCGTCCTGGGCGCGATCGGGCGGGCGGCCAAGGCCGGAGCGATCATCAAGGGCGGTCTGTTCCTGGAGCAGTTGTGGGGCGCAAAGACGGTCGTGCTCGACAAGACCGGGACGCTCACCTTTGGTCGTCCCGAGGTGACGGAGGTCCGGCCCACGGACGGCGTCGCCGCCGATGCGCTGCTCGAGGCCGCGGCGATCGCCGAGGGTCCGTCGGAGCACCCCATCGCCCGGGCCATCCTGGAGCGCGCCGAGCAACAGCTGCCGCGGGCCTTCAAGAGCGCGAATCCAGAGCGGTTCGACTACACGCCGGGCAAGGGGGTCGCGAGCCGTGTCCGCGGGGAGCTCGTTCTCGTGGGGAATCGGGCGCTATTGGAGGAGCATGGGTTGTCCGCGCCGGCCGGTCGAGCGGCGGGGGAGGACGAGGAGACGGAGGTATTCGTCGTCCGCGGCGGCGCGTTGCTCGGCACGCTGCGCGTCGCCGACGTCGTGCGCCCGGAGGCCGCCCAGGCGATCCGGGTCCTCAAGGGACTGGGGCTCCGCACGATCCTCCTCACGGGCGATGCCAGGCCGATTGCGCTCGCCATCGGCCGGCAGCTCGGGATCGACGAGATCGACGCCGAGCTCCTGCCCGAGCAGAAACTGGCGAGGGTCCGCGAGCTGCTGGCGGCCGGCGAGCGCGTCGTGATGGTGGGGGATGGCATCAACGATGCCCCGGCCCTGGCGCTCGCGACCGTCGGCGTTGCGATGGGCTCGGGCACGGACGTGGCCCGAGAAACGGCTGATGTGGTCTTGCTCGGCAACGATCTCGTCCGCTTCGCCGAGACCCTGGTCCTGGCCCGGCGGTGCCGCCGGATCGTGATGACGAACTTCGTCGGTACCCTTGCGGTGGACGGCGTAGGGGTCGGCCTCGCTGCGTTCGGCCTGCTCAACCCTGTGCTCGCGGCGTTCATCCATGTCTCCTCCGAGCTGGCCTTCATTCTGAACTCCGCGAGACTCATCCCCGGCGGGGCTCAGTCGAAGTAGCGGGGACGACGCCGCAGCCGACGCCACACTAGCCCGCCTTCTTGACGTTCATCCTGTCCAACGCCGCGCGGAGCCCGTGCGCCAGCCTCAGTGCGTCGTCGTTCGCCCAGTAGTGCAGGAAGAACAGGTGCGGACTGTCCGCCAGCATGTGGCTGTGAACAGCCGTGACCGCGATGCCGTTGTCGCGCAGCGCGCGGATCACCGGATTGACTTCGCTCGCGACCAAGACGAAGTCGCCGGTGATCGCCGCTTTGCCGCCACCGGTCGACTGGAAGTTGATCGCCGTCGCGAGGCCCATGGACGGAGGGATTTCGACGCCGTCTACGGTGATGTGCTCCGCCCGCGGCACGCCCACCTGCAACACACCGCCGTTCACCCTCCCGTGAGCCCCGAGGACGCCGCCGATCTGCGCCGTATCGATGCCGAGGCTTGCGGCAGG
>DATDFP010000424.1:0-4199 GCA_036522535.1 Gemmatimonadales bacterium | reverse complement strand
CTGCACCGGCGTCCGCGTTACCCTCATTTCGCCCGGCCCCGTGAACACGGAGATGTGGGACCCGGTGGACCCCGATTCGAAGCCCGGCTTCACCAAGCGGAAGGCCATGCTGCGACCCGAGGACGTGGCCGCAGCCGTGCTCTATGCCGTCACTCAGCCGCCCCGGCTGGACGTCACGGAGATCCGGTTGATGCCCACGATGTATACGCCGAGGGGCTGAACCAGTGCGGAATGCGGAATGGGGAATCGACGAAAATGCGGAATGCGGAATGCGGAATGCGGAATTGAAGGGAGAGGTTCGATCGGGGAGGGCGGTCACGGGTCTCGACCGCCCTTCGATCCATTCCGCATTCCGCATTCCGCACTCCGCATTGCTTGCGGGCCTGCTATGTGTTTCGACGCCGTCTCTCTCCCGCCCCCAGGCCCTCCCCCCGCTTCCGGACGCGACCGGTTTCGGCGTCCACGTGCTCGCCCTCGCCCGCGCGCCCGACAGCGCCATCTGGGTCGGAAGCTACGGGGAGGGGATCTTCGTGCTCAGGCCGGGAGCGGGGACCTGGGAGCACCTGAAACACTCGACCGACTCGGCGGCCCGGTCGATCTCCTGGGATTTCGTGCACGCCTTCGCCTTCGGACCGAGCGGGGAGATCTGGTACGGCACCGTTGGGAACGGGTGGGGGCTGTCCACGGACGGCGGCAAGACCTGGACCAACTGGGAGTCGAGGCAGCTCGGTGCCGAATGGCTCTACGTGGCGCCGAACGGCATCGTCACCCGTGGAGACACGGTCTACATCGCAACGGCGGACGGGATCAAGCTCTCATGGGACCGGGGCGCGACCTGGGCGGAGATCACCGATTCCGCGGGAGCGACGACAACGCAGCACGACTGGGGCCGCATCCGGAGTCAGTACGTCCTCGCGCTGGCGGTGGGGGCGGCTGGAGCGGGGGGAGGCGCGGACCGCGCACTCTGGGCGGGACACCTACGCGGCTTCGCGCGCTCCACCGATGGCGGCCGCACGTGGATGGAATTTCCGACGCCGGCGCGCTGCGGCGACGCGGAGTGCGCGAACCGTGTGCGGGCGCTCGCTCCCGACTCCGGGGGCGTGGTCTGGGTGGGCACTGAGCAGGGCCTGTACCGTCTCGGATCCCGCCCCCTCGTTCCCGCGGAGAGGGGGACAGGGGGTGAGGCGGGCGGGGCGGGTGAGGCCTGGCTGGACAAGAAAGGGCGCCCCGCCTGTCCGGTAGCTGGGGTCGTGAAGGGCTGCCGCATCGCCATGCTGGAGGTCGAGGCGCTCTACCGTGTCGCCCCCGGTCACGTGTATGCCGCGACGCGCCACGGCGTCTACGCCGAAGACGGGGACCAGCTCAATCTCTGCGACCCTGTTTCCGCCGCCACGGCGTTCCTGCCGCTGCCGGGAGGCTGGTACGCGGCCGGGCGCCCGACGGGGCTCACCTCGTGCCGCTACGACCAGGGACTCACCCTCGTCGGCGTGTCCTATCAACAGGCACCGGACTCGGTGCTCCAGGGGATGCGCCACACCTGGTTCCAGCGGCCCGTCGCCCTCGGCGACCAGCCCTACATTGACCAGACATACCGCTACGGCTCGACGATGGGCGGCAACTTCCAACAACATCAGGGCGTGGAGTTCAACAACGCCGATGGGACCCCGGTGCACGCCATCGGGGACGGCGTCGTCGTGTTCGCCGGGCCCGCCGAGCAGGGATCGAACACCATCGCGATCCGCCATGATCGTAAGGTCAGAGGACTGGTCCTGTGCTCGGCCTACTACCACAACAGCCGGCTGCTCGCGTCCGTGGGGCAGCGGGTCAAGGCTGGCGACGTGATCGCGCTGGTCGGAAACACGGGGCGAGCCACGAATGACCATCTGCACCTCGAGGTCCACGCCGTGCCTTCGGACTCCGTGGCCCTGGTCGTGGACCCGAACGAGCGCTACCCCAGGTACACGGTGAACCCCGAGCTCTGGATCCAGCCGATGCCCGGCACGGGGATCGTCGCCGGCCAGGTGTGGGACGCGCAGGGCCGGCCCGCCGCGCAGGTGCGGATCTACGGTCTCATCAAGGCCGAGCCGCAGGAGACGCCGTTCTCGTACGCCGAGACGTACGGCGAGCACAACCATCCGGACCCCGTGTACCGGGAGCACTTCGCGGTCAGCGACGTGGACCCGGGCGACTACACTCTGGCGGTTGCGGTCGACGGCAAGCGCGCGTCGCAACGGGTGCGGGTCCAGGCTGGACGCGTCACGTGGGTCGAGTTCGGCCGTGCACATTGAGCTGACGGAGATGCTGCGCTGCCCGGAGTCGCACGAGGAGGCGCTTCTGGTGATGTCCACCGGGGAGATGCTCGGGCGCATGGTTCGCACGGGCATTCTGGGTTGTCCCGTATGCCGCCGGGAGTACCCGATCGTAAAGGGGGTCGTGAATTTCTCGGGAGGCGGGAGGCGGGATGCGGGAGGCGTGGTGCTGGATGAATCGCCGCATCCCGCATCCCCCATCCCGCATCCCGTCGATCCTCAGACGCTGCAAGCGCTGCTCGACCTGAGTGGTCCAGGCGGCTACGTCGTGCTCGTCGGCTCTGCGGCGCGGCACGCGGCCGGGCTTGCGGGGCTGATGGGCGGCATTCACTTCGTGGGCGTGAATCCGCCTCCCGACGCCGAAGAGCTGCCGGTCTTGAGCCTGCTGCGGTGCGACACGCTGATCCCCCTGCGGGCGGCGATGGCGCGGAGCGTGGTCGTCGGCTCGGACTGCGCGGCCGCCCCCGCCCCGTGGCTCGCCGAAGCGCGGCGCGTGCTGTTGCGAAGCCGGCGGCTGGTGATCGAGGACGAGCAGGCGAGCGCGCCCGAGGGAGTGACCAGGCTGGCGTCGGGGCACGGACTCTGGGTCGGGGAGAAACAATAGGCGGCAGGGGCGGCACAGGCGGCATGGGCGGCAGTGCTCTTTGCCGCCTCTGCCGCCCTTGCCGCCCTAGCTTTCTATCGCCGCCGCCATGCCGTCCGCGTCGGCGTACGCCCGATCGATCACGGCCCGGTAGTTCTTCTCCACCACCCGGCGCTTCACCTTGAGCGACGGGGTGAGCTCCCCTGAGTCGATCGTGAAATCTCGCTCGATCAGCACCACCTTCTTCGGCATCTCGAACTTCGCGAGGCCGCGCAGGCCGCCCATCACTTCGCGCTCCATCTTCGCCCGGACATCGGCGAGCGCGATCAGGTCCGCATGGGTGGCGTACGACAGATTGCGCTCCTGGGCCCACCGCTCGAGCTGATCGAAGTTGGGCACCACCAGTACGATCGGAAACTTCCGCTGGTCGCCCAGCACCACGGCGCTCGCTACGAACTTGTTCAGTTTGACTGTGTTCTCGATCGGCTGCGGCGCAATGTACTTTCCGCCGGCGGTCTTGATGAGGTCCTTCTTGCGATCGGTGATCTTCAGGTAGCCTTCGGCATCGAGCTCTCCGATGTCGCCCGTGTGCAGCCAGCCCTCGGCGTCGATCGCCTCACGCGTGGCATCGGGCTGGTTGTAATAGCCCCGCATGATGTTCGGCCCACGGGCCAGGATCTCGCCGTCCGGGGCGATCTTGATCTCGACGCCCGGGATGGCTTTCCCCACCGACCCGAACTTGGGGCGGTCGGCGGGGTTGAGGGTCAACACCGGGGACGTCTCGGTGAGGCCGTAGCCTTCGATGATCGGCAGGCCGGCGCTATAGAAGAAGCTCGCGATCTCGGCGGCGAGCGGCGCCGACCCCGACACGAACAGCCTGATCCTCCCGCCCGTGCGTGCCCGGAGCTTCGAGAACACCAGGCGGTCGGCGATCCGGTGCTTGAGCCGGAGGGCGAAGGGAACGGTGATCCCTGCGAGCCGGTGCGCGCTCCACGCCTCGCCCGTGCGCTTCGCCCAGAGGAAGATCCGGCGCTTCGCCGCGCTCCCCGTGAGCGCGTTCTCGAGCACGCGCGCATACACCTTCTCGTACAGCCGCGGCACGCCCACCACGACCGTGGGACGCACCTCCACGAGGTTCTGCGCGACGGTGTCCACCGATTCCGCGTAGTTGATCGTCACGCCGGCGCGCAAGAAGACGTACTCCACCATCCGCTCGAGGATGTGCGACAGCGGCAGCCAGGCGAGCGAGGTGTCGTTTTGGCCCACCGCCAGGACCTGGGTGCTCGCGACGATGTCCGACCAGATAT
>DATDFP010000423.1:0-3439 GCA_036522535.1 Gemmatimonadales bacterium | reverse complement strand
TGCTGCACGTTGGGGGGCGGCGCCACCTCCACGACGTCGGATACTCTGACCTTGCCGAGGGCGTTGCCGAGCGGCCGCCGCGTCTGCTCCTGCGGGGTTCCGGTGACGACGATCTCGTCGAGCGTGGTGGCGGACTTCTCCAGTGCGAAATCGACCGTCACGGTGCCGGAGTCGGGTACGGCCACGTGCTCTGTCGCCCTCACATAGCCGAGCCGCCGCGCGCTCAAGACGTACGCGCCGGGCGGCACGGCGACGATGCGATACCGCCCATCGATGCCGCTCGCTGCTCCGAGCTTCGTGCCCTCGAGCAGTATCCGCACGTCGGCGAGAGGCTCGTGAGTCGCGACATCGCTCACGGTTCCAGCGATCGCGGCGAGCTGGAGCGTCGCAGCCTCGCTCTGACCGTGACCCGGTGCGGGGGCGCCGACGATTGCCAGGATCAAGAGGAGGCGAGGACCCACGAGCGCTGCGAGACGGGGACGAGCCATAGGACCTCCGCGGCGAGGAACGACAGCATGCACGTCTGTACACATCCGCGGGGACCTAGTATACCGCTCGCCTCAGGGTCCGCAAACGCGCGGCCGTGGGGAGGAGAAGGGCGCGACTTCCTTCGGAGCGTGGTCCTCACCCCCTGGCCCCCTCTCCCTTCGGGAGAGGGGGAACTGTCACATCGCTCTTCCAGCCGCGCACCACGCGGTAGCCTCCAGCTTCGCGGGTGGAGAGCAAGCAGGTCTATCACCGCTACATTTCCCTGATGCCGACTGCCTTCACTAGAACCCCCAGCCCCCTCGGTGAGCTTACCCTCGTGGCCTCCGTCACTGGGCTCACCGCCGTGTATTTCCCGACCTCCCGCCACGTCCCCCCTCTCCACGTAGTGGAGAGGGGGACAGGGGGTGAGGACGACGTACCCGTGGCGGAGACGGAGGCTGGGGGTAAGGCCGAGGTAGTGGAGAAGGAGCCCGGGGGTAAGGCCCATGTAGTAGAGAGGGAGACCGGGGGTGAGGCCAAGGTAGTGGAGAGGGAGGCCGGGGGTGAGGTCAGTGAGGCCCAGGTCCTGATCCAGAGGGCCGGGACAGGCTGGGTCAAAGACGACGGCTCGGGACCCGCCGCCGCCGTGCTGGCTCGGGCCCGCGAGCAGTTGAACGAGTACTTCGCCCGCACCCGCACCACCTTCGACCTGCCGCTCGACCCGGCCGGCTCAGCGTTCGAGCGGCGTGTCTGGGATGCCCTGCGCGCTATTCCCTACGGCTCGACCGTGAGCTATGGCGAGTTGGCGCGCCGCCTCGGCGACCCGCGCGCCACCCGCGCCGTCGGCGCGGCCAACGGAAAGAACCCGATCCCGATCATCGTCCCCTGCCACCGCGTGGTCGGCGCGCGCGGCGAGCTCACGGGCTTCGGCGGCGGCCTGGACCGCAAGCGCTGGCTGCTGGAGCACGAAGGGGCCGCGCTGGCGCTCGGCTACTAGGACGGCGCCCGCTGCGGTGAGCGATACGCGGCGCTTCTGGGCCGTGGTCCGCGACGCGGTCCGCGGCACGAGCCAGGACTACACCGAGGGCCCGGTCGGCCGAGCGATCGTGCTGCTCGCGATCCCGATGGTCCTCGAGATGGCGATGGAATCGATCTTCGCCGTCGTGGACGTCTTTTGGGTCTCGCGCCTGGGCCCGGACGCCGTGGCCACGGTCGGCCTCACCGAGTCGATCCTCACGCTCGTTTACACTGCGGCGATGGGACTGTCGATCGGCGTCGCGGCCGTCGTGGCGCGGCGCATCGGCGAGAAGCGCCCCGACGCCGCCGCGGAGGCAGCCGTGCAGGGCATCGCCCTGGGCCTCGGCGTGGCGGGCGTCGTCGCCGTCCTGGGGGTCACGCTCGCTCCCCGCCTCCTCGCCGTCATGGGCGCGTCATCCGCCGTTACCGCTATCGGCTCGAGCTATACGCGCATGATGCTCGGCGGCAGCGCGACGGTGCTGCTTCTGTTCCTGATCAACGCGATCTTCCGCGGTGCGGGCGACGCCGCGATCGCCATGCGCGTCCTCTGGCTCGCCAACGCGATCAACATCCTGCTCGGCCCCTGCCTCATCTTCGGGCTCGGCCCGTTCCCGCGGCTTGGCGTGACGGGCGCCGCCGTCGCCACCACCATCGGGCGCGGGACGGGCGTGCTGTACCAGCTGTACCGGCTCACCCGCGGCGACGCCCGCGTCGCCGTGCACCGCATCCACATCGCGTTGAGACCCGCCGTCATGGCCTCCCTGCTCCGGCTCTCGGGGTCGGGCACATTCCAGGTGCTGGTCGGCACGGCGAGCTATATCGGGCTGGTGCGCATCATGTCCACGTTCGGCAGCGCCGCCCTCGCGGGGTACACTATCGCCATCCGCATCGTGATCTTCGCGCTGCTGCCGTCGTGGGGGCTCTCGAACGCGGCCGCCACGATGGTGGGTCAATCGCTCGGCGCCGCCAACCCGACCCGCGCAGAGCGCGCCGTGTGGATCGCGGCCGGCTACAACGTGGTGGTGCTCGGGCTCGTGGGCGCCGTCTTCGCGCTCCTGGCCGGGCCGATCGTGGGACTCTTTACCCACGACCCGACGGCCGGGCCGACCGGCGCGCTGGCCCTGCGCACCATCAGCTACGGCTTCCTGTTTTACGCGCTGGGGATGGTGCTCACCCAGTCGTTCAACGGGGCGGGGGACACCTGGACCCCGACCTGGATCAACCTCGGCTGCTTCTGGCTGTGGGAGATCCCGCTCGCGTACGTGCTCGCGCGGGTGCTCGACTTCGGCCCAGGGGGCGTGTTCCTGGCGATCACGGTGGCTTACTCGACCCTCGCGCTCGTCTCGGCCGTGCTGTTCCGGCGTGGGCGGTGGAAGCTGCGCGCGGTGTGAAGCGCGGGCCGGCCAAGCTCGAGCACGTCTCCAGTCCGTATCCGTGCGTTGAAACGCCGGCTCGGCCAAGAAGCGAGCGTGTTTAAACACGCTCCGTTACGCCGAGCCGGCCCTTCAGGGCACGGGAGCGACGCGGCACGGTGGTGTTCGGATCGAGACCTCTTTCATCACCCGGCTAGAGAGCGGATGGCGGGGCGGGCATGAAGCTGGCGCTCATAGGCGACATCCACGGGGAGTTCCGGGTCCTCCAGGAGCTCTTGAAGCGAGTTCCGCCGGACGCCGCGGTCATCCAGGTGGGCGACTTCGGGATCTGGCCTCACAAGCTGAAGGAGTGGGTAGATCCCGGGCGGCCGATGATGTTCCTGGATGGGAATCACGATGCTCCGATCCATCTGGTCACCGGCGACTGGAAAAATGCGCAGTATCTCCCTCGAGGGACGGTGCTCGAGCTCGGAGACAGCGTGGTCCTGACCTGTGGGGGTGCGACGTCGGTCGACCGCACGTGGCGCAGTCATCGGTCGCTCGAGTCCCATGGATGGTTCGAGGAAGAGGAGGTGACCGAG
>DATDFP010000422.1:0-9356 GCA_036522535.1 Gemmatimonadales bacterium | reverse complement strand
ACCGGCGCAGACGAGCCGCCGGGGCGTGGCCCCGAGCGCGCAGGCAAGTCCCCGCTCTGCCCGCAGCGCGAGCCGCTGGGCGGCGCAGCGCACCGCGCGCTCGGGGTCCGGAGCCTCGAGCGCAAACACGCGGAAGGCGTCGTGGCGCGCCACCAACGTCACGCGGCGGACGCCCGCCGCCTCCGCGTGGTCCTCGCCCAACCAGGGCCCGGGTGGCACGTGCTCCTGCGCCGCCTTGAAGCCGAGCGCGCCAAAAAGGTCGCGAAGATCCTCGATCCGCTCGGTGCGGGCGAGAAGCTCCCGCAACACCACGGGCCCCTCGGTCGTCACGCACCGAATCTGTTTACGGAGGGTCTTGGTTTAGGTACCGGAGTGTTGCGGGAGGGACCGGATTTATGCGGGAATCGGGAGACGGGAAACGGGAAACGTGTGCTCCTCGTGAGCGCCGTTTCCCGTTTCCCGTTTCCCGTGTCACGTTTCCCGCATTTTCAGGTGCTTTTTCGGAGCTTGATCGAGCCGTTGACGGTTGCCAGTGACAGTTGCCGCCCGCCGCCCCCGATCGTCCCGTGCACCCGACGGGGACCGAGCCGCCCCGTGACCATGAGCGGGAAGTCGGTGAGGATGTCCCCGTTCACAGTCTCGGCACGGACCTCGGTGGAGAGGCTGGCGGGGAGGTCCAGGGTGATCCCGCCGTTCACGGTACGGAATTCGAGCGCATCGCTCCAGTTCGCCCGGCCGATCGAGGCGGTGATCGAGCCGTTCACTGTGTGCGCCTCTGCGTAGCCGGACGTAGAGATGCGAACGGAGCCGTTGACCGTGTTCGCATCCACGTCGCTCGCGAGGCTCCCCGCCTCAACCTCGCCGTTCACGGTCTTGCCGATGAACTTCACGCCCTCCGGCACCCGGACCGTGAAGTCCACCGTGACGTCGTTGTCGTGCGTGCTCATGTGCCCGCCCTCGCCGGGCTCGCAGCGGTTCTCGCGGCGCCCGTCGCTCGGGTACACGGCGCAAATCGTCACGCCCCCCTCGTTCTCCACCACCTCGATCTTGACCTCGTCGGGGTCTGAGCGGTGAGCGTGCTTCACGGCCGTCACCTCGGTCTCCCCGCTCCCGGCGACCGCCCGTACGTCGCCGTTCACGCCCTTGATCTCAATCGCCTTCCCCGAGGCGATGCGGCCCTTCCAGTGGAACTCGGTCTGGGCGGCCGCACGCTCGAGCGGCAGGAGCGCGCCGGCCGCGAGGCTCGCGACGCCGGCGAGAATGAAAACCCGCATGGTCACTCCTCCTTGGCTACCGCCCCGGGCGGGCAGATCTTGATGTCGCCGTCGAACGACTCGAGCTCGAGCCGCGCGCTTCCGGAGCCGATGGTGAAGTTGAACCGGTGCTTCGCCTTGCCGGTCAATTGGACAGGGAAGCACGAATTGAATTCGCCGTTGAAGGTGGAGACCGATACCGCGACGTTGGCTTTCTCCGGGACCGAGACCCGCAGGCTGCCGTCGTGGGTCGCAAAGCGGTAGCGCCCACCGTCCCTGATGGTCCCGTCGTACGTGATGTCGCCGTTCACGGTGTTGGCTTCGGCATTGCTCGATTCGATCTGCCGCAGCGTGATGTCGCCGTTGACCGTCTCCGCCGTGAGGTCGCCGGAGACGTTGCTCGCTTTGATCTCCTCGTTCACGCTGTACAGGTCGATACGGCCCCGTGCCTTCTCGAGTGTCACAACTCCCTCCACGGACTTGAGCGACACGTTCCCGGAGCCGCCCGACACGTTCACCGTGCCGTGGACGGTTTCCGCCGTGATCTCGCCTTGTGCGCCCTCCACGTTGATGTCGGTGTAGACGCCGCTCAAGTTGAGGGCCATCCATGCGGGGACGGTGATCTCGTAGTCGACGACGTGGGGCGGCCCGCGGTGCCCCTCGGCCTTTACGTGAAGCCCCGCGTCGGAGGCGCCGATCTCGATGCGGTCGCGGCTCGAGTGGCTGGCCGTGACCCGGACCGCGCTCCGGCTCCAGGTCTTGACGGCGATTTCCCCCCCGAAGTTTTCGACCTCGAGGCGGGCGCCCGACCGCACGGGCAGGGTCGTGTCGGTTTGCTGCGGGGCGCCGAGCGCGAGGGCCGTCAGCGTTGCGAGCGTCGCGAGCATCCCGCAGATCCTCCTAGCTCCGAGCGCCGGCGAGGGCGTTCGCCCTCCGCAGGAGCTCCAGTTTGCGCCGCATCTGCTCGGCGAGGTGCAGGTTCAGGTAAGCGTTGCCGGGGTCGGCCGCGAGCGCGCTCTGCGCCTCCCGAATCGCGCGGTCGATGATGGATAGGTTCTTCTCGATCACCCGCACGGTGGCGGTGTCGAGGCGCCCGCGCCCCTGCTCGAGCGCGCGTTCCAGGTCTGCTACGGCCGCGGCGTAGCGCGCGTTCGTCCCGGGAGCGCTGGCGTTCACCAGCATCGGCATCGGCGCCGGCGTGGCTGTCGTCGCAGTGGGCACGGCCTTGCTGCCCCGCAACACTAGCCACGCCGCTCCGCCCGAGAGGATCGCCAGGGCGATCGCCGCCGCGGCGAGCTCCGGCACCGTGAACGCGAGGCGACGGCGCGCGCGCCGCCGCGCCAGGCTGACGATCGGATGCGCCCCGGGCGCGAGTCCGATGCCGGTGGCGATCCCCGGCCAGAGGTCGGTCGCGGGGGGCCGGTCGTCGAGCGCGCGGGCCCGTGCCACCACGCGGCGCAGCTCGTCGAGCGTCGCGCGGCACGACGCGCAAGCCTCGAGGTGTGCCTCGAGCGCTACGCACTCGCCCTCGGGAAGAATCCCATCGATGTATTCGGACAGACGCTCCGTCCACGCGTCGCTCATCGGCGCCCCCCCTTCAATTCCACATTCCACATTCCGCGCTCCGCATTATTCGAGATGCTGTCGCAGCGCCATCCGCGCGTGATGCAGCTGCGATTTCGACGTCCCCGGCACGATGCCGAGCATCTCGGCGATCTCCTCGTGCTTGTATCCCTCGAGGTCGTGCAGTACGAACACCTGTCGTGCTCCGTCGGGGAGCCGGCTCATCGCCTCCTCGAGGTCCATCGAGAGCTCGGGCGCCGCCCCGGGGCGGGCTGCCGTCTCCAGCGCACCCTCCGAGTCGTCGTAGCGCCCGCGCTCGCTGCCGAGCGTCGTCCGCCGCGCGAGAATCACGTTCATCGCGAGGCGGTAGAGCCAAGTCCCGAAGGCGGCATCGCCCCGGAAAGTCCCGAGCTTGGTCCAGGCGCGGATGAACACGTCCTGCGTCACGTCGTCCGCTGCGTCGGAGTCGATCATCCGGCGGGCGAGGCTGTGGATCCGGGCCACGTGGACCCGGTACAGTCGCTCGAAGGCGCGCCCGTCGCCCGAGGCGGCGAGCGCCGCGTCGGCCGCTTCCGCGTCTCCCGCCGCCTGGTCACGATCTCTTCGCAGCGTCGCCACCCCGGAAGTGGTGAGCTCCATGTGGCCTATCTGATAGGGCTTAGGCCGCAAAGGTTGTATTTGTATTTCATGGTTTTTCGATTCTTCATAAAGGATAGGCTAAATTGCGGGCCGCCATGAGTCCCAGCCTCTTGCCTCTGGCCGGCCTCGGCCTGTTGCTGGGCTTCCGCCACGCGTTCGAGCCGGACCACCTGGCGGCGATCTCGACCCTCGCGACGCGGCAGGGGCGTCTGGTGGACGCGTGCCGCCTCGCGCTCGTCTGGGCTGTCGGCCACACGGCGAGCGTGGGCCTGGTAGTGGCCGCGATCATCCTGCTCGGCTTCCACCTCCCCGATCGACTCTGGCCGGCAGCCGACTTCCTGGTCGCACTCCTTCTCATCGCCCTCGGCGCCTCGGTGGTGCTGCGCTACGCGTACGGCCGCTGGCACCTGCACGCGCACACGCACGACGGTGGTACTCACGTCCATCTCCATAGCCATGCCCATGGCGCCGAGCACGCGCACGCCCATGCGCGCGGCGACGCCCGTCGCTCGCTCGGGTTCGGCCTGCTGCACGGCCTTGCGGGGAGCGGCGCGATCCTCGTGCTGCTCGTCGCCGCAGCGCCGACGCGGGCTGCGCAGCTCGCCTATTTCCTCGCGTTTGCCTCCGGCACCGTGCTCGGCATGCTCGCCGTATCGCTGTCGCTCGTCGCGATCGTGCGGCTCGCGTCGAGGCGCGGGGCGAGATGGGCCACGCTGCTGCATTTGGGCTCGGCAGTGACGAGCGTCGTGGTGGGACTGGTCCTGGCGGGGCGGGCGGCGGCGCAGTTCTGACCGCGGCCGGTTACACCGTCGCGGCGGCCCCGAAGTGCTGCCGCTCGGCCAGGTGTGCGCGCAGATCGATCGCCGTCTTGAGCGCGATCAGCACCACGAGCGCCGGCAAGGGGGAGCGGAGCAACAGGACCAGGAAGCCGCCCCCGAGGATGGTCAGGTGAAGCACAAGGACGCGCGCGTACGGCCGAGTCATCAGTCGATCAAGCCCCACGCGGGAGTATTCGCCTCCCCAGAGATAGTTGTGGAAGAATGAGACCCCGTGGCTCGCCACCAACGCGAGCACGGCGTATCCGAGGCCCGCCTGCCGCAGGGCGTCGAGGAGACCATGCGGGGTCAAGCTGCGGTCGGCGTGCGCCAGCCCTCCCCCGAACAGGGTGAACACGAAGATTCCGTGGACGAACGTGAACATCCCGTAGTGGACCATGAAGAACGGGATCAGAAACAGCTTGCCCGCCCAGAGCGGGGCGTTGCGCGGCTGTGCACACAGCATGCGCAGGACGTTGAACGCTCCCACGACGACGTTTTCGCACCAGTACAAGAGCACCACGGAGAAGACGGTCCAGTGACTGAACACCACGCCGAGCAACGGGACGGCGTTCGCGAGGAGCAGGGCCAGGGCAGACGGCAACCAGCGGCTGCCCGCGGGAGGAGCGGCCGTGGTCATGTTCGGTTGGCCGGGTTCGGCCGCGTCGTGGTACTGCTCAGGAGATTGGTCGGGCATCGGGCGGTGTGATCCCGCGTGAAGAGTCTCGTCTATTTCGGTGGCCCGTAGATCCTGCCACGCCACTCGATCTTCCTCGAGCCCCGCAAGGCGGAGCGGATCATGATGTACGCCACCATCCCCGCCCCAACCGGATACAGCAGCGCGTACCATATCGGCACGCCCTCCGCCCCATACAAGCAAATCCAGATCGCGAGCGATATGAGCGTCGTCACGGCAGCCCAGGTCCAGCCGTACACCGCCCACAAAACCGGCGGCAAGATCCAGCACAGCGCCGGCAGCCACATCAGATAGACTGCGGCCCGCCGGACGAGCGGCAGTGGCGGAAACATCAGCGGCACGCCGAGCGCCAGGTTCTTGGACCACCCCTCGATGATCCCGGCGAGGTCCCGATACATGCGCGTGCTCATGTACTCGGGGCCGTGCACCAGGAAGATGTCCAGGCCCTGTCGCACGTAGGCCTGCGCCAGCGCCAGGTCCTCGATCACAGTGTCGCGCACCGCGTCGTGCGTCCCGGCGCGCTCGTAGGTCGGCCGGCTCGTGAGGATGAACTGGCCGTTCGCGATCGCATCCCACTCAGTCCGCGTGCGATTGATTCGCCGCACGTCGCCGACTCGCGACGCGAGCGCGAGCAGCACGTGCGGCTGCACCAGGCGCTCCCAGAACGTCACCACCTCCTGCCGCGACAGGACGGTCACGAGATCGACCCGCTCGGCAGCGAGCGCCCGCACCGCCCGGGGGATGAGCTCGGGCTCGTGCCGGGTGTCCGCGTCGATGAAGAGCAACAGCTCCCCCCGGGCCACGCGGTACCCCTGGACCAGTGCCCACTGCTTCCCGAACCAGCCCGCGGGCAGCGCCGCCCCGCGCACCAGGCGGACCCTGCCCCGCGCCTCGGGGGCCTGCGCCAGGCGCTCGACGATCTCCCCCGTGCCGTCCGTCGAGCGATCGTCCACGACGACGATCTCGACGGGATCATACGTCGTGCCGAGAACCGACCGGACGCACGTGGCGATGTTCACCGCCTCGTTGCGGGCGGGAATGATGACGGACACGAGCGGGCCGCTCGGCTGGGGCGGGTAATCGCGCAGCTGGGGGCGGCGCCTCGAGTATCCGACGACGAGCAGCACCAGGACCAGAGCGTATCCGGCGGGGATGAGCCAGCTCATCCGATGCCTTCCCCCTCGAGGGCCGCCACCACCGCGGCCCCGGTCAGGTGGCCCGTCACGTTGGTCATGGTGCGAAACATGTCGGGGACACGGTCCAGTCCAATGAGCAGCGACAGCCCGGCGAGCGGGAGCCCCGTCGCGGCGAAGGCCGGTGCGAGGCTCACGACGCTCCCGGAGGGTACGCTCGCGACCGTGAGCGAGGCGAGAAACACGGCGGCGCCGGCCTGGAACATCTCCGGCAGCCCGAGGGTGGCGCCGTAGAGCCGGGCCACGAACACGATCGCCGCGGCCTGGAACAGCGCGCTCCCCGCGCGATTCACGCTCGCGCCGAGGGGTAGCGCGAAGCCCGCGACCGTGCGCGAGATCTCGAGATCGCGCTCGGCGGCCGCCAGCATTGTGGGCAGCGTGGCGAGCGAGGAGGTCGTCGAAAAGGCCATCGCCATCGAGGGCCAGCTGGCCCGGAGGAAGCGCGACACTCTGACGCCCGCGACCAGCGAGACGGCGGGTAGGTATGCGGCTAGGATGAAGGTCGCGAGCCCCACGATCACCGCCAGCACGAAAACCGCCATCGTCTGAACGAGCTGCCACCCGAACTGAGCCACCGCGCCCGCCACGAGTGCGAGAATGCCAATTGGGGCGAGCAGCAGCACCCACCCCACGATCCGGATGAGCGCCCCGGTGACGACGTCCGCGAGATCGGTCAGCACCCGCCGCTTTTCATCGGGGAGCAGAGCGGCGGCCACGGCGAAGATCGTCACGAACACGATCAGCGGAAGCAGGTTGGCGTCCACCGCCGCCCGGATCGGGTTCGAGGGGATCAGATCGACGAGGAAGCGCGCGCCGGTGGGGATCTGCTCCGCGGCGCGCCGGACGAAGCCCGAGTCCGCCGCCGCGGCCTGGCGCAGCGCCGCTTGCTGCTCCGGCGTGATGGTGGCGAGCGGCAGGAGCAGCGTCGCGAGACCGAAGCCGATCAGAATCGCGGCGAGCGTGGTGACCCAAAAGAACCCCAGGGTCCGGATACCTAGCCGCCCCACGCGGCGGAGATCGCCGAGTCCCGCGACTCCCGCAAAGAGAGCGGTCGCCACGAGAGGGATCACGACCATGGACAGGAGATTGAGAAAGACGGTCCCGAGCGGCCGCAGGCGCGTGGCGACCGCCAGGAGCAGGGGACTCTGGGTCACGGCGGCGGCGAGCCCGAGGACGAGTCCCGCGGCGAGGCCCATCGCCATCCACACATGGCTTCTCATCGGCCCCAAGATATTATTGCGGCACACTCAATCGGCTTGGCTGACGGGTGGCGACCCCAGCGCAACGGCCCTTCCGGCTGACAGGGGCGGACGGTCGCCCTCTCTTGGGCGACGTCAAGAGCGCCGCCGGCAGCCGTCCGGCCGTCCTGATCTGCCGCGGGCGCGAGACCTTCAAGGATTGGGGCGGCCTTCCCTACCTGGGCGACCGTCTCGCCCGCGCGGGGTTCGCCGCCGTGTCTTTCACCTACTCCGGCTTGGGGATCCGCGCAGACGTTCGTGATCTCGAAGTCCTCCTTGGAGCCCTTTCGGGCGGCTCTCTCGGCTTGCGGCCTACCGCCTACGGCTTGATGGGGCACGGCTTGGGGGGCGGCCTCGCAGTCCTCGGTGCGGTTCAGGACGAGCGGGTGGGGGGCCTCGTGACATGGGCAACGGCGGCGCGCCTCGATCGCCTCACCGCGCATCTCCTCGATCGCGGCATGCCGTACGAGCTCGAAGCCCATTCGGAGACGCTGGACTTCGTACGTGCAGCGGGCCGGGTGCGCGCGCCGTGGCTCATCGTGCATGGCGCTGCGGACGAGTTGGTCCCGGTAGACGATGCGCACGAGCTCTGCCGCGCGGCCCGGCATGCCGAGTTGTTGGTCGTCGCGGACACGGGCCACACTTTCGGCGCGCGGGACCCGTGGGCGGGCTCGACGCCGTCGCTCGACCGAGTCGTGCAAGCAACCCTGGACTGGTTCGCGAGGCACCTGTCGTGATCACCCTCGCCACCGCGCGGCGCGCGCTGCGGGAGCACCGCGCGCACCCGGTGGAGGCGCCGGGCGCGCGTCCCGCCGCCGTGGCGCTGGTGCTCATCGAGGGACGGGAGGGTCTTGAAGCGCTCTTCATCCACCGCGCCGAGCGCGCGGGCGATCCGTGGTCCGGTCAGGTGGCGCTCCCGGGAGGCCGTCACGAACCGAACGATCCCGATCTCCTCGCCACGGCGATCCGCGAAACGCTCGAGGAAACGGGCGTCGACCTCTCACGCGCCGAGCGCCTGGGCGCGCTTGACGACCTGCATCCGATGACGTCCACGCTTCCGCCCGTCCTCGTGCGGCCGTTCGTGTTCGCGCTGGCATCGCGACCCCCCGTCGTTCCCAGCGCGGAGGTGCAGCACGCCTTCTGGCTGCCCTTCGCCCGGCTGCTGGCCCCCGGAGTGCGCCGCGAAGCGACCCTCACCGTACGAGGCGTGGAGCGGACGTTTCCCGCGTACCTGATCGGTGAAGAGATGATTTGGGGGATGACCGAGCGGATCGTGACGCCGTTTTTGAGCTTGCTTGTGATCCATCTGTAGCTCCGCTGTAGCTCCGCAAAATCCACATCTTCGCTTGACATGATCTGCAGATTAGGCTAAACTAATTGGAACGTGACCAGATCTTGCAAGTCATTGTCTCGACGGCTGATGGTTCGGAGCCCGGGGCCGTCTTGCACACGCCTTTCCGGCAGGGATATTCGGCATGCACTCGACTCTCAGGCCCGGCGACCCGCCGCTCAGCCGATCGGTTGAGGACTACCTAAAGGCCATCTACCACCTGTCCAGCCAGGGCGGCTTCGCCTCCACGAGCGACATTGCCGGCATGCTCGAAGTTGCGCCGCCATCCGTGAGCGGAATGGTGAAACGCCTCTCGGAGACAGGGCTCATCGAGCACGTCCCCTATCGAGGCGTCCAGCTCTCGCCGCAGGGCCGGCGCGCCGCGCTCAGGATGATCCGCCGGCACCGCATCCTCGAGTTGTACCTCACGCAGCAGCTCGACTACGACTGGGACGGCGTGCATGCGGAAGCAGAGCGGCTGGAGCATGCCGTGTCCGACGAGCTCATCGAGCGGATGGCCGGGTCTCTCGGGCAGCCGCGGTACGATCCTCACGGCGACCCCATCCCCACAGCGGCCGGGGAGATCGAGGAAGCCGACCTCGTGACGATCGCGGACGCGGCCGTAGGC